>NZ_NHRQ01000012.1:0-91970 GCF_002165335.1 Acinetobacter sp. WCHA29 | reverse complement strand
CTCGATCGGTCACTTTACCTAGGCAAAAAGGTTCCATTTTTGCCCATTGGGCATCAGTAAGTATGTATCTATCCATAGTACTATTATAAATTAATCAGTTGCCTTTGTTAATTCTCAACAAACCCTAATATAATCAGTTATTTCAGCGTCATTTGCTGATACTTCTAAACCCATTAAAAGTCGCCACTCGACATCACGTAAAATTCCGAAATACATCATGGCAGAGAAATGAGGGTTAGAGCAGTATATTTCATTGAGGTCGTGTGCCTGACCTAAAGCAAATGCAATCGTATTCTGTATATTTAAAGCACATTGGTCATAAAAATATTGCGCTAATTGTATGTCTTTTTGAGTTTGCTCTGTGAACATGCGCATAAAGGCAATATTTTCAGGTTGAATAATATGTTGATAAAAGCGTTGTAATGTTTGTACAAGGTATGTTCTTAAATTATTTTGTTCTGAAGTGTATGGAAAGCAAACACCTTTAAAAAACACTTCACGACGATAATCACAAATCGCAGTAAAAAGACCTTCTTTGTTGCCAAAATATTTATAAATAGAAGCTTTTGAGCCACCTGCATGATTGACAATATCATCCAAGGAAACCGCATCATAACCTTTTTCAAGAAATAAATCGGTTGCACATAGTAATAAGGCAAGGCGACGTTCTTGACCACGACGAGTTTGAGGTTGTTCGCAACTTGGGTAACAAATATCAGTCATTATATTCAATGAGTGTTGAGGCAATATTTTATTATAGCAAAAACCATATGTTTTGTATGGCTATGACATTAGATCATGTATCTAAACATCTCAATGTAAAAAAGCGAGTAATGTGATCATTACTCGCTTTGATGGACTGTTTATGATTTATGCTGAACGCACTTCATCGTCTTCATCATCGTCTGTTGAATCCATGCCAAGCTCTTTAAGTTTGCGAGTCAGCGTGTTACGGCCCCAACCTAAAAGCTCTGCTGCATGGCGTTTGCGACCACGTGTTTGTTGTAGGGCTGCATTAATCAAAGTGCGCTCAAACATTGGTGTTGCGATATCTAAAATTTTCATTTCACCATTTTTTAACTTTTGAATCGCCCATTGAGCTAGTAGCTCATCCCAATGATGTACAGCAATTCTTTCAACTAAAGCTGGGCTTGTAACTGATGCATCATTCGTCGACTTCTGTATAGCAACTTGTTTTAGCTCGGCAGGTAGATCTTCTGGATAGACTTCACGTCCAGTAATCATGACTGTTAACCAACGACAAGTATTTTCTAATTGACGAACGTTACCTGGCCAAGGGAGTTGCTGCATATAGTCAGTTGTTTCTGTACGTAAGATTTTAGGACTAACACCTAATTCTTTACCTGCACGCGCCAAGAAATGTTGCGCAAGCATAGGAATATCTTCACTACGATGAGCAAGTTTCGGAATATGAATGCGAATCACATTAAGGCGATGGTACAAGTCCTCACGGAAACGACCTTCATTCACTAACTTCTCTAAGTCTTGGTGGGTTGCGGCTACAATTCGGACATCAACTTTAACTGGAATATGTCCACCAACACGGTAGAACTCACCATCTGCAAGCACACGGAGTAAGCGTGTTTGTGTTTCAAAAGGCATATCACCAATTTCATCAAGAAATAATGTACCGCCGTTGGCTTGCTCAAAGCGACCTTGATGCTGAGTATTTGCACCTGTAAATGCACCTTTTTCATGCCCAAATAACTCAGTTTCGATCAAGTCTTTTGGAATGGCAGCCATATTGAGTGCAATAAATGGTTTGGCACGGCGTGGTGAATGCTTATGCAATGCATGCGCGACAAGTTCTTTACCTGTACCTGATTCACCATTTATAAGAACCGTGATATGGGATTGTGATAAACGCCCAATCGCACGAAACACCTCCTGCATTGCAGGTGATTCACCAATAATTTCGGTTGATTGTAAAGGTGTCGTTGCTTTGGTTGCTTCTTGTTGTTGCAATTTATTGATATGTAAAATAGCACGATTCACTAATGCTAAAGCTTCATCGATATCAAATGGTTTTGGTAAATACTCAAATGCACCAGTTTGGTAACTTGAGACGGCAGATTCTAAATCAGAATGTGCTGTCATGATGATGACAGGTAGATCTGGATGCGTGTTTTTAACTTTAGACAGGAAAGTTAAGCCATCAATTCCAGGCATACGAATATCTGTCAAAATGACATCGGGTGCAGCATCATGCAAACGTTCTAGCGCTGTTTGTGCTTCTTCAAAGTTGGTGACGTCAAAACCTTCTTCTTTAAAAGTTTTTTCGAGTACCCAACGCATGGCACGATCGTCATCAATTACCCAAATTTTATTTCGTGACACGGTCTGACTCCCAAGGTAAATATAAGCTAAATATGGTTTTTCCTGGAACGGATTGACACTCGATCATTCCGTTGTGTTGATGCATGATGTTTTGCGCGATACTGAGGCCAAGCCCTGTTCCCTTTGCCCGCCCAGTCACAAGAGGGTAAAATACAGACTCTAATATGCTTTCTGGAACACCTGGTCCATTGTCTTCAATATCAATTCTTATCGATGAGCGATTCAGAACACCGTTAATTGTGACTAAGCGTTGAATGCGCGTTCTTAAAATTAGCTCTGGTTCTGAATCGACAAAAAAATCTTTATTTTCAGTCATTGCTTGCACAGCATTTACGCTGATATTGAGCATGACTTGAATCAGTTGATCACGGTCAGCCATCACATCAGGTAAAGACAGGTCGTAATCACGAGTAATCTTAATTTTTTTCTTCGTTTGGTTCACAATAAGTGAACGAACGCGCTCTAAAGGTTCATGTACATTAACCAGTTCGTAGCTTGGTAATTGACGTGAACCAAGCATGGTATCTGCGAGATTGGTTAGGCGATCGACTTCACTAATAATAATGTCGGTAAACTCACGATAGCTTTCATCATTTAAGCTGCGAGCAAGTAATTGTGTTGCACCACGAATGCCCGCTAGAGGATTCTTAATTTCATGTGCAACGCCGCGAACTAGTTGGCGTGCGACTTGATGTTGTTGTACTAAATTTTCTTCTTTAGAAATTTTCAACATCCGATCAATTGGATTGAGTTCGATTAATAAAAGTGGGTGATAACTTTTACCTGCATTTAGTTGTGAGACCGTATAATCCACATGGATTGGTTTAAAATTCACATTAATTACAGCTTCGCGGCGTGTGTAATGTTGTCCGCTTTTTAATGTATTTAATAAAGCTTCATGTGTATTAAATGAATCGTCATGTGCATGAAGTAGATTGAGCACAGGCTGACCTGATGCGCGAAGTAAACTAACATCGAATAATGCTTCACAAGCCGAATTTAAATAAAAAATATTAAGTTTACTATCGACCAATAATATGGCAGTGGTCAGATTATCTACGAGCAGTCGATAGTCGATAGTGTTATGTTGATCCATTTGTGAATCGTCCTGTTTTAAAATGGCGCAATAAATATCAATATAGATGAATAGCCATTAACTTCTGAGATGTATTTAATGCAAAATGCAAGCCAACTTTGTATTAGCTAATTTTCAATAACTTAATTCATAAATAATGAGTTTATGCTGTATTTTTCACATAGATTGAGTTATTTCAATATTTTATCATGCTTTAAAATGGTGCGTTGTTAGGGTTTGTTTAAAATTTTGGTTGTATTTTGGTGCATTACACAAAGAGATGGCTTTGTAGCTATGCGGCAGCAAAGAAAAGTCATACAATACGCCGATTCAAGTGGAGCGCAGATTCATGAAGACCCCCAAAGTCGGTTTTGTATCTTTAGGTTGTCCTAAGGCATTGGTAGATTCTGAACGAATTTTAACTCAGTTAAAGACTGAAGGTTATCAAGTTGCATCAGATTACGACGGTGCAGATTTGGTTGTTGTTAACACCTGTGGTTTTATTGAATCTGCAGTGCAAGAGTCTTTAGATGCCATTGGCGAAGCCATGAGCGAAAACGGTCGTGTGATCGTTACTGGTTGCTTAGGTAAAGATGAAGATAAAATTCGTCAAATGCACCCAAATGTGCTTAAAGTTACAGGGGCGGCAGCTTATCAAGATGTAATGGAAGCTGTACATGAATATGTACCAGCTCCTCCAAAACATAACCCATTTATTGATCTAGTCCCAGAACAAGGTGTGCGTCTAACACCAAAACATTATGCTTATTTAAAAATATCAGAAGGCTGTAACCATCGTTGTACCTTCTGCATTATCCCAAGTATGCGTGGTGATTTAGTTTCTCGTCCTGTGGGTAGTGTGTTAGATGAAGCAGCAGCATTAAAACGTGCTGGTGTAAAAGAAGTATTGGTTATTTCTCAAGATACTTCTGCTTATGGTGTCGATACCAAATACAAGTTGGACTTTTGGAATGGTCAACCTGTAAAAACTAAGTTCTATGATATGTGTGAAGCACTTGGTCAGCTTGGTATTTGGGTGCGTTTACATTATGTTTATCCGTACCCACATGTCGATGCAGTTATTGACCTAATGGCACAAGGGAAAATCCTGCCATATTTAGATATTCCTTTTCAGCATGCCAGTCCGCGCATTTTAAAATTGATGAAGCGACCAGCCCATAGCGAAAATACATTAGAGCGTCTGAAATTGTGGCGTGAAAAATGCCCTGAATTGGTGATTCGTTCTACCTTCGTGGTTGGTTTCCCTGGTGAAACAGAAGAAGACTTCCAAATATTACTTGATTGGTTAAAAGAAGCTCAGTTGGATCGCGTAGGTTGCTTTACTTATTCACCTGTGGAAGGTGCAACGGCAAATGATCTTCCTGATCACGTACCTGAAGAAATTAAGCAAGAACGTTATGAACGTTTTATGGAAGTCCAACAAGAAATTTCTGCTGCAAAACTACAAAAGCGTATCGGTCAAAAGATGACTGTGCTTGTAGATAGCTTGGAAGATGAATTTCCAGTAGCGGTAGCGCGTTCTTACGCGGATGCACCTGAAATTGACGGTAATGTTTTTGTAGAAGATATTGATAAAAGTGTGATTAAAGCAGGTGATCTGCTTGAAGTCGAAATTACTGATGCGGATGAATATGATTTATTTGCAAAGTTAATTCAGATTAAATCTGCTTAATATTAAATGCGATAAAAGAATTTATGAGATTGGTCGGTTTGGAGTAAAAGTATGTCAGCTTCTAAAAATCCACGTTATGCACGTATTTTGTTAAAGCTTTCTGGTGAAGCTTTAGCGGGTAATAAAGATATGGGTATTGATGCCCAAGTCCTTGATCAAATGTCGCTTTCGATTGCTCACTTGGTTGGTTTGGGAGTACAAGTCGGAATTGTAGTTGGTGGCGGTAACTTATATCGTGGGAGTCAGTTACAAAAAGACGGTTTGGTTGGGCGTGTAACTGGTGACCAAATGGGGATGCTGGCTACAGTTATGAATGGTTTGGCAATGCGTGATGCATTAGTGCGTCGCAACATTAAAACACGTTTAATGTCTGCTCTTCCGATCGGAACAGTTGTTGAATCTTATTCAAGTCGTGATGCGATTCGTCATTTAAGCCAAGGTGAAGTTTGTGTATTTGTAGCAGGAACGGGAAATCCGTTCTTTACAACTGATACAGCAGCTTGTTTGCGTGGTATCGAGATTGAAGCAAACCTTATTTTGAAAGCGACGAAAGTTGATGGTGTCTACAACAAAGATCCAAGCAAATATGACGATGCTGTGAAGTACGATAACTTAACTTTCGATCAAGTACTTGATGAAAAGCTTGGTGTAATGGACTTAACTGCGATTTGCTTGTGTCGTGACCATAACGTTCCATTGCAAGTTTTTGATATGAACAAATCTGGTGCATTGCTTTCTGTAGTAATGGGCGAAAAAGAGGGTACTCACGTTACGAACTAATGTACGTGAGACCGAAAGCTCTTTATACTAATGTTTAATATTTTGTAATACCTAATGAATAAGTAAGGAAGATCATATGATTAACGATCTCAAAAAAGATAGCGAACAGCGCATGCAGAAAACACTTGATTCTTTAGAACAAGGTTTTGCTAAAGTTCGTACTGGACGTGCTCACCCATCAATTTTAAATGGTGTGATGGTTCCTTACTATGGTTCTGACGTTCCTTTGAATCAAGTTGCTAACGTAGGTGTTGAAGATTCTCGTACGCTTATTGTTCAGCCATTTGAACGTACAATGGTTTCTGCAATTGATAAAGCAATTCGTGAAAGTGATTTGGGTTTAAACCCAATTACAGCTGATTCAATTCGTGTACCTTTACCTGCGTTGACTGAAGAAACTCGTCGTGACATGCAAAAAGTTGCTCGTAATGAAGCTGAAAATGCAAAAGTTGCTATTCGAAACATTCGTCGTGATGTTTTAGGTGATATCAAAGCATTATTGAAGGAAAAAGAAATTTCTGAAGATGATGAACGCCGTGCTAGTGAAGATATTCAAAAGATCACAGATAAATATGTTGCAGAAGTAGATAAACGTCTAGCTGCAAAAGAAGCAGAATTAATGAAGGTCTAACTTTATGACCTTGCAAGAAGATCAACTTCTTCCTCAGCATGTTGCCATCATTATGGATGGCAACAATCGCTTTGCCAAAAAGATGCAAATGCAAAAAGGTGATGGGCATCGTGAAGGCAAAAATGTCTTGGATCCGATTGTTGAGCATTGTAAAAGTGTCGGCGTAAAAGCATTAACGGTTTTTGCATTTTCAAGTGAAAACTGGAATCGACCACAGTATGAAGTCGATTTACTCATGAAGTTGTTAGAAGATACGATTCATGAGCAACTTCCTCGTATGGAAAAGTTTAATATTGCTCTACGTTTTATTGGTGACCGATCGCGTCTCTCAGATCATTTAAGTGATTTGATGCAATATGCAGAACAAAAAACAGCCGCCTTTGATTCCATGACCTTAAGTATTGCGATTAGCTATGGTGGTATGTGGGACATGGCGAATGCTGCAAAATGTATTGCTCAAGATGTTCTTGCTGGAAAAGTTCAAACAAATCATATAAATGTTGATTTATTTGATAAATATGTCAGTCTAAATGACCTACCTGCTGTGGATTTATTAATTCGTACAGGGGGGGATTATCGCCTTTCAAATTTCTTATTGTGGCAAGCTGCGTATGCAGAATTGTACTTTACAGAAACTTTATGGCCAGAGTTTAAGGTTGAAGAATTGGATTACGCATTTCGTGTTTTTTCAGGACGTGAACGACGTTTCGGTAAGACGACAGAACAGATTCAACAAGCGAAAATAGAGAATTAATAATGTTAGAGCGGATTATTACCGCATTGGTGTTAGTTGCTGTTGTTTTAAGTTGCATGTTTGCGACGCAATCACATTATCCAATGCTTGTGCTTATGATTTTAGCAGCTGGGGTTGCAGGCTATGAGTGGTTTAAGCTTATGCCTCATAAAGAAGCTATTGTTTCAAAACCTAAGGCTTGGATATATGGTATATGTGTAGCATCGGTTTCAACACTCGCATTATTTTTTGATGATGTTGCATTGTTGCTATGGGCAGCATCTATTCTTACGTGGCTAGGTAGTATTTACTGGGTTAAAAATTTTCCAGAATCAGATAATTGGTACAATGTATCATTATATGTAATTGGTTTTATTCTAATTTCTGCAGCAGTGACTGCGCTTTATGCGGTTTGGCATAGCTCACCTTGGTGGCTGATGTATTTGTTCTTGTTGGTTTGGGGGGCAGATAGTGGTGCATATTTTGTTGGTCGTAAATTGGGTAAAAGAAAACTTGCTCCTACAGTAAGCCCAAATAAATCGGTTGAGGGATTGTATGGTGGTATTGCAACAACAGTTGTGATTATGTTGGTTGTACAACATTTCTATTTAGACTTAACTGTAATACAGCTTATCTTATTCCTGATTCTTTCTATTATTACCGTTTTTGCATCAGTATTAGGTGACTTGTTTGAGTCAATGATCAAACGTCGTGCAGGCATTAAAGACTCAGGGCGTGTACTTCCTGGGCATGGTGGAGTATTAGATCGAATTGATTCACTTCTTGCTGCAGCGCCTATTTTTGCAACTGGTATGTATGTATTGGTAAAACTTATTGGTGTAGATCTATAAATGACACAGGCTGTTTGTATATTGGGTGTTACGGGCTCTATTGGGCAAAGTACCTTAAAAGTATTGGCGCGACACCCAGACCAATACTCTGTTTATGCGGTTTCTGCATATAGTCGTTTAGATGAACTGGTAGAAATATGTAAAAAATACAGCCCTAAAATAGTGGTTGTTCCGAAAATAAAAACTTTAGAACTAGAGCAGCGTTTAAATCAAGAAAACCTAAAAAATATTGAAATTTTAACAGATGAAGCGGGTTTGATAGCCATTGCTGAACATGATGCAGTTGATATTGTTATGGCTGCAATCGTCGGTGCTGCTGGCTTATTACCGACGCTTGCCGCAGTCAAAGCAGGCAAACGTGTGTTACTTGCAAACAAGGAAGCCTTGGTGATGTCAGGTGACATCATGATGCAGGCAGCACGTGATCATAATGCTTTATTGCTTCCTGTCGATTCAGAGCATAATGCGATCTTTCAGTCATTACCACACAATTATTTACAGATTGAGAGAACAGGTGAGCCACAACTTGGTGTGTCTCAGGTTTTATTAACAGCTTCTGGTGGTCCATTTCTTAATCATTCTTTAGAACAATTACATGATGTAACGCCTCAACAGGCTTGTAAGCATCCAAATTGGTCTATGGGACAAAAAATTTCGGTAGATTCAGCGACTTTAATGAATAAAGGTTTGGAATTGATCGAAGCGTGTCATTTGTTTTCAATATCAGAACATTTTGTTACAGTTGTTGTTCATCCACAAAGTATTATTCATTCCATGGTGCAATATGTGGATGGATCAACTTTGGCACAAATGGGTAACCCAGACATGTGTACGCCAATTGCGCACGCTTTGGCATGGCCGCAACGCTTAATGACGGATGTTCCTGCTTTAAATCTGTTTGAAACAGCTCAATTAAATTTTCAGGCTCCTGATATTATTAAGTTCCCAGCTTTAAATCTAGCTCGTCAAGCAATGCGTGCGGGTGGGCTGGCCCCTACAATTTTGAATGCTGCCAATGAAATCGCGGTTGCTGCATTTTTAAAAGGACAAATTCGATTTACTGAAATTACGCAAGTGGTCGAGCATACTTTACAAGCTGTACAAAATGCTAAAGCAGAAAGCATAGACATCATTTTGCAGACTGATATGATCGCAAGAGATATCGCAGAGAAGTACATCGTAGGTATAGGGGGTTAAATCGTATGAGCGCACTATTTATGATTGTTGCAGCGATTTTATTATTAGGCCCTCTGATTGCGATTCATGAGTTTGGTCATTATTGGGTCGCACGTAAATTAGGCGTTAAGGTTTTAGTCTATTCTATTGGCTTTGGACCGACTTTGCTTAAATGGCAATCGAAAAAATCAGGTATACAATACCAGCTTTCAGCATTGCCGTTAGGTGGTTACGTTAAAATGCTTGATGAACGTGAAGGTAATGTTGCAGAGCAAGATTTACCTTATGCGTTTAATCGTCAGTCACCTTGGAAACGTATTGCAATTGTTGCTGCTGGACCGCTGATTAATCTTATTTTTGCTGTTTTATTGTTTTGGATTTTGTTTTTACCAGCTCAAGAACAACTAAATACCCGTATTGGCAAAATCATGCCAAATACACCTGCTGCCCAAGTCGATTTACAGCTTGGCGATAAAGTAGTAATGGTTGATGGTCAAACGACACCAACATGGGAAAAACTAAACTATGCTTTAGTTAATCGTGTTGGAGAGACAGGTCAGGTTTCAATTGTTGTTGATCGTACTGGAACTGAAAAACAGTTTAGTTTACCGATCAAAGATTTTCTAAAAGATCAGAGCCAATCGCCTTTGGATGAGTTAGGGTTTTTACCTTATCGTCCTGTGATTCCAGCGATCGTAAAAGAACTGAGTACTGATGGCGCTGCTATACGTCAAGGTATGAAAGTCGGAGACAAAATTGTTGCGATTAATAACGTTGCAATGAAAGATTGGTTTGATGTCGTTGATGTTGTACAAAATTCACCTGAAAAACTCTTAAATATTGATGTGCTACGTCAAGGCAAACTGGTTCATTTACAAGTGATGCCTCAAGGTCAGCGTGACAATATGGGTAATATGAGTGGTGTTCTTGGAGTAAAAAGTGATGCAGGTAAAATCACAATTCCGAATGAATATAAACAAACCATTCAGTATTCACCTGTAGAAGCTTTCGGGGTTGCTGTTGAAAAAACAATACAATTGTCAGGTATGATTTTTAGTTCGATTACTAAAATGGTACGTGGACTAATTGGATTGGATAACTTATCAGGTCCTATTACGATTGCTAAAGTTGCAGGACAGAGTGCTGAAATGGGGTGGCAAACCTTTATTTCTTTTATGGCATTGATGAGTGTTAGTTTAGGAATTTTAAATTTATTACCAATTCCGATGCTTGATGGCGGTCATTTAGTTTATTACTTTATTGAAGCAATACGTGGTAAACCTGTTTCTGAACAAATACAGATGTTTGGTCTAAAAGTTGGTATGGTACTGCTCGGTAGCATGATGCTTTTGGCTTTATTTAACGACTTCATGCGTTTATAAAAACGCAAACGGAATTTAACTTACTGGAAAATATATGGGCATGCGTCACACACATTTATTAATGCCTTTGGCACTGGTTAGTGCGATGGCAGTGGTACAACAAGCATACGCAGCAGATGAGTTTCTTGCACAAGATATACGAATTGATGGCCTCGTGCGTTTAACACCTGCAAGTATCTATTCTATGTTACCAATAAATAGTGGCGATAGAGTAAGTGATCCAATGATTGCTGAGGCGATCCGTACTTTATATGCTTCAGGTCTATTTGATGACATTAAAGCCTATAAAGAAAAAGACGTATTGGTGTTTAAAGTTGTAGAGCGTCCAATCATTTCAAAATTGGAATTCAAAGGTAATAAACTTATTCCTAAAGAAGCCTTAGAACAAGGCTTAAAAAAGATGGGTATTGCTGAAGGGGAAGTTTTCAAGAAATCTGCATTACAGATTATTGAGACTGAGCTTGAACAACAATATACTCAGCAAGGTCGTTATGATGCAGATGTAACGATTGATACTGTTGCTAGACCAAATAACCGTGTAGAACTAAAGCTTAATTTTAATGAAGGTACTGCTGCAAAAGTATTTGATATTAATATCATTGGTAATACTGTATTTAGTGATAGTGATATTAAGCAAGCTTTTGCAGTTAAAGAAAGCGGTTGGGCTTCGATTGTTACACGTAATGATCGCTATGCACGTGAAAAAATGGCAGCAAGCTTAGAAGCGTTACGAGCTCTATATCTGAATAAAGGTTATATCAACTTTAATATTATCAATTCACAACTCAACATTAGCGAAGATAAAAAGCACATCTTTATTGAGGTTTCAGTTGATGAAGGTAGTCAATTTAAGTTTGGTGAAACCAAATTCTTAGGCGATGCACTCTATAAACCTGAAGAATTAAAAGCACTAAAATTATATAAAGATGGTGAAACTTATTCACAAGAAAAAGTAAATGCCGTTAAGCAGTTGCTACTTCGCAAATATGGTAATGCAGGTTATTACTATGCAGAAGTGAATGTTGTACCTGAAATTAATAATCAAACAGGGATTGTGAATCTAAATTATTATATTAACCCTGGTCAGCAAGTCACTGTTCGTCGTATTAACTTTACTGGAAATAGTAAAACAGCTGATGAAGTATTACGTCGTGAAATGCGCCAAATGGAAGGTGCTTTAGCAAGCAATGAAAAAATTGACTTGTCCAAAGTGCGTCTGGAACGTACAGGTTTCTTTAAAACTGTTGATGTAAAACCTGTTCGTGTACCTAATTCACCAGACCAAGTTGATTTAAATATTAATGTCGAAGAGCAACACTCTGGTACAACGACACTTGCGGTCGGTTATTCTCAAAATGGTGGTATTACTTTCCAAGCAGGTTTAAGCCAAACTAACTTTATGGGTACTGGAAATCGTGTTGCGATTGATTTATCTCGTTCAGAAACACAAGACTATTATAACTTAAGTGTGACGGACCCATATTTTACTATTGATGGCGTGAGTCGTGGTTACAACGTTTATTATCGAAAAACGAAGTTAAGTGAGAACTATAACGTTAATAACTATGTTACTGATAGTGTCGGTGGTAGTTTAAGTTTTGGATACCCAATTGATGAAAATCAGAGTATTAGTGCGTCTTTAGGTATCGATCAAACTAAAGTAAGAACAGGTCCAAGTGTATCTACATACATTCGTGATTATTTGTTGGCAAATGGTGGTAAAGCAACTGCACAGAACACTTATTGTCCTGAAGACCAATTAGATAAAGATTTAGATGGTAACTATACAGGTAAATGTAAACCAGGTGGTGAGATTACTTATAATAGTGCTTTCGAGGGTAGTTTCCTAACTTATACTTTGAATTTAGGTTGGTCTTATAACACCTTGAACAGACCACTTTTTCCGACGTCAGGTATGTCGCACCGTGTTGGTCTAGAAGTAGGCCTTCCAGGTAGTGATGTTGACTATCAAAAAATGACTTATGATGCTCAGGTATTCAAATCATTACCTAAGGGTTTTGTGCTTAGAGGTTATGGTAAATTAGGTTATGGTAATGACCTACCATTCTATAAAAACTTCTATGCGGGTGGTTATGGATCAGTCCGTGGCTATGATAACAGTTCATTAGGTCCTAAATATCCAAGTGTTATTTTCCAGGAAATGGGTAAAGATGACTTATCAAAAGAGGAAGTGGGTGGTAACGCACTGGTTCAATTTGGAACAGAATTGGCGCTTCCTTTACCATTCAAAGGAGATTGGACACGTCAAGTTCGACCTGTACTTTTTGCCGAGGGTGCTCAGGTATTTGATACGCAATGTAATATACCAAAAGGTAATATATTAGTAGGTGCTAGTACGGTTGATATCAAACAATATTGTAATGATAACTACAAGTTCGATTTTGGCAATATGCGTTATAGTGTTGGTGCTGGTTTCACATGGATTACGATGATTGGTCCATTATCATTAAGTTATGCTTATCCGCTTAATGATAAGAGTGGTGATAATACCAAATCTATTCAATTCGAAATTGGTCGTACTTTCTAAGTACGGCCTTTAAGCTCTTAAAATATAAAAGGACGAAATAATGAAAAAATTAACGATGTTGATGTTAGGCTTAGGTTTAACGGTTTCTGCTATGACGAATGCTGCTGGTATAGGTGTTGTTGATCTAGCTCGCGTAGTTGAAAGTAGCACATATCTTAAACAACAAAATGCTGCTCTTGGCCAATCAGTTAAACCAACATCGACACGATTAGAACAATTAGGCAAAGAATTGGAAACTATGCAGCAAAAAGCGCAAACTGATGGTCCTAAGATGAATCAAGCAGATATTCAAAAAATGACTGCGCTGTATCAAGCTAAGTTAAATGAGTTCAATACAACTCAACAGGGTTTACAGACTAAAGTACAGTCTACATTACAGTCAATGAACACTGCATTTGAAGGAAAAGTGAAGCAAGTCGCTGAGCAATTAAGAAAAGAAAATAATTTAGATCTTATTTTGAATAAAAATTCAACAATTGCCTCTGACGCTCAGTATGATTTAACTGATAAAATGATCCAAAAGGTTAACGCACTGAAATAATCAATGAATAGACGTATTTATCGTTTAGAAGAAATAGCTCATCTTGTAAAAGGTGAGCTTTTTGGTGATAAAGATTTTAAAATTTCTAATTTGTCTAGTTTGGAACAGGCACAAAATCATCACATTTGTTTTGTAAATGGTGAAAAATATTTAGCACAAGCTGAGGCAAGCGAAGCAGGTGTTTATATTGTGACAACTGCATTAAAACAACAATTATCATCGAAGCAAAATTTTATCGTTGTAGAAAATCCTTATCTCGCTTTTGCAATTCTTACACATTTATTTGAGAAGAAAGCTTCTCAAAGAGGTATCGAAAGTACTGCTCAAATTCATCCTTCTGCGATCGTGGCTGATAATACTTATATAGGACACTATGCTGTCATTGGTGAGCATTGTGTTATTGGACATAATACAATTATCCAAGCACATGCTTTTATTGATGATGATGTTGAAATTGGTAACGACTGTTTCATTGATGCGCATGTCACAATTACTGGCGGTGC
This sequence comes from Acinetobacter sp. WCHA29, assembly GCF_002165335.1. NCBI lineage: Bacteria > Pseudomonadati > Pseudomonadota > Gammaproteobacteria > Moraxellales > Moraxellaceae > Acinetobacter > Acinetobacter sp. WCHA29. The sequence continues at coordinate 77,699 of NZ_NHRQ01000012.1, read as the reverse complement.
AAAGTTAAAAGATCGGGTTCGTATTCATGCGAATACGGTGATTGGATCAGAAGGTTTTGGTTTTGCACCTTATCAAGGAAAATGGCACCGTATTGCTCAACTCGGTTCGGTAAGAATCGGGAATGATGTCCGTATTGGTTCAAATTGTAGTATTGATCGTGGCGCATTAGATGACACAATTTTAGCAGATGGCGTCATTATTGATAACCTTGTGCAAATTGCCCACAATGTTCAAATTGATCAACATACAGCCATCGCTGCAAACACGGCAATTGCTGGAAGTGTCCGAATTGGCAAAAACTGTATTATCGGTGGTGGCAGTGCAGTTGCAGGGCATTTAAATATTGCGAATAATGTGACGCTTACTGGAATGTCAATGGTCACAAAAAGTATTTCTGAAGCGGGAACCTTTTCTTCGGGAATTGGACTATTTGAAAATAGTCACTGGAAAAGAACTGTTGTACGCCTTAGACAATTAGCAGATGTGCCATTGACCCAAATCACTAAAAGGCTTGATCATATGCAAGCTCAATTAGAGTCCCTTGAATCAACCTTTAAGTTACGTAAATAATTTATTATGACTGAGTCTACATCTCCAGCATTTACAATGCCTGCATTACCCATGGATATTCTTACGATTCGTGAATATTTACCGCATCGTTATCCTTTTTTACTTGTTGATAGAGTTACAGAAATAACTGAGAATAGTATTGTCGGCTATAAAAATGTCTCTATTAATGAAGAGTTCTTGCAAGGGCATTTCCCGACATACCCAATTATGCCGGGTGTGTTGATTATTGAAGCTCTCGCACAGGTCTCAGGAATATTAGGCTTTGTATTGACAAATCAAAAGCCAAAAGAAGGATCATTGTTCTTATTTGCTGGCGCAGAAAAAGTAAGATTTAAGAAACAAGTCGTTGCTGGTGACCAGCTTGTTTTAAAATCAGAACTAGTGATGCAAAAACGTGGCATTTACAAGTACAATTGTAAGGCTAGTGTCGACGGTATTGTCGCTGCAACAGCAGAGATCATTATTTCCCACCAAAAAATTGAGCAGACATGAGTAGTCAAAACCTAATTCACCCAACCGCAATTATTGACCCATCTGCAGAAATTGCATCTGATGTACAAATTGGACCTTATTGTATTGTTGGTCCGAATGTAACGATTGATGCTGGGACTAAATTACGTTCACACGTGGTAATTGGCGGTTTTACGAAAATTGGAAAAAATAATGATATTTTTCAGTTTTCGAGTGTCGGTGAAATTTGCCAAGATTTAAAGTATCAAGGTGAAGAGACATGGCTAGAAATAGGGGATAATAACTTTATTCGTGAACATTGTACTTTGCATAGAGGTACGGTTCAGGATAATGCAATAACAAAAATTGGCAGTCATAACTTATTCATGGTGAATACCCATATTGCGCATGATTGTGTAATTGGTGATCACAATATTTTTGCCAATAACGTGGGCGTTGCAGGTCATGTCCATGTAGGTAATCATGTTATTGTAGGTGGTAATGCGGGTATTCATCAGTTCTGCCGTATTGATTCATACAGCATGATTGGTGGAGCAGCTTTAATTCTTAAGGACGTTCCCGCTTACGTGATGGCATCTGGTAATCCTGCACATGCATATGGTATGAATATTGAAGGCATGCGACGTAAAGGTTGGACTCGAGATACGATTCAAGGTTTAAGAGAAGCATACAAGCTGATTTATAAGGCTGGTTTAACCACTGAGCAAGCGATTGAGCAGATTCGTAGCGACATACTGACGAAGACGCCTGAAGCACAATTGTTTATTGATTCACTCGAAAAGTCTACACGCGGTATTGTCCGTTAAAATTTAGAAAATAAAAAAAGACACCTCGGTGTCTTTTTTTATTTTCTAATTTTCTGCTTCGATGAATTGCTGTCGATATTGCTTGGGTGATACTTCAAAAGTTCGTTTGAATGCTTGGCTAAAGGCTGTTTCTGAAGAATATCCCACTTTATTGGCAATTTGCTGAATGGAATAATTGCTTTTACGCAAGTATTGACTCGCCAGACGCATACGATGTTGCTGCAAATAGGCAAGTGGTGATTCGCCAATCACCTCATGAAATAAGCTGGCAAACTTTGAGCGTGACATACAACATTGTTCAGCAAGGGTTTCAACTGTCCATGCATCTTCAGGATGGTTATGAATTGCAGCAAGGCTATTGCTGAGCTCAGGATGATTTAAAGCGCTTAGCCATCCATGTTGATTTGAGATCTGTTGAATATGATCTCTTATACATTTGATCAATAAAATATTTACAAGATGATCAATAATAATATCTCTGCCAGCCTGAATATTTTGTGTCTCTAATGCTAAAAAGTGCAAACCAATTTGTAACCATTCAGGTGCTGTATTTTCTCCGTGTTGAATATGAATGATTGAAGGTAACGCTTGAATAAAAGGGCGCGCCATGATGGTGTCAATCTGACAACGAACACTTAAAATAAGATTTTTCTCTGACGAATCTGTACCGAATTCAATAGCATCTTCTTTATGTCCATCAAACAATTTTGAAATATCGACTGCATTCACAAGCTTTCTGATGGAGTTATCGGCACCCGTATGTGCTATTCCAGAAGGAATTAGGACAATTTCACCAGCATGAGCAGTTAAACTATTTTGTGAATCAATTTGAATGAAAACTGAACCAACTAAAACAATATAAACAATCAGGGCGGTTTGATCCTGACAGATAAAACTCCATTCTCCCTGAGTTTTCAAGTAGATATATTCGGTGTGATTTAAATGTATATCAGCAAATATTTTACTTAAAGCATCCATATGATTTTAAAACTATGTATTCATTTTAAATTATAGAGAGCTACTGCAATAACTCAATATGTGTTTTTAGGACAAAAACAGGGGTGATGATGCCAAAGACTTTGACATAGGTTTTTTGGACGCTTGCAACTGTCATGAAATTCATAATTCATCAAAATATACATATATACAAAGACATGGATAAGATGATGAATGCACCAGTAAATGTTGAGCAAGAACTTACGCCAGTAAGCATTTCAAAATCGAAAACTGAATTGGATCGTAAACGTTATTTATGGGCAATTAGCCCAGCTTTACCTGCAATTGGAATTGGCATTTTAGCAGGTTATCAATTTGCACCTCGTCCACTGAAAAAAATCTTTGCATTAGGCGGGCCAATTGTTTTGCACATCGTTATTCCAGCAATTGACGCATTGATTGGAAAAGACGCAAATAACCCAACTGATGAAGATATTAAACTACTTGAAAAAGATCCGTATTATTCACGCTTAGTGAAAAGCTTTCTTCCATTACAATATGCAGCTAATTTTTACGCGTGTTATTTATCTAGCCGTAAAGAAACTTCATTTATCGATAAAATCCTATTGGGTATTTCAATGGGTGCGATCAATGGTATCGCAATCAATACTGCACATGAGCTTAGCCATAAACATGATCGTATAGATCATATTCTTTCTCATCTTGCTCTTGTACCAACAGGATATAACCATTTCCGTGTAGAACATCCGTATGGACACCATAAACGCGCTGCGACACCTGAAGATCCAGCATCTTCACAAATGGGTGAAACATTCTATGAGTTTTGGCCACGTACAGTCATTGGTTCTTTCAAATCTGCTATTGAAATTGAAACTAATCGTTTGAAACGTAAAGGTAAAAAATTTTGGTCAACTGAAAATGAATTATTGCAAGGCTGGGGAATGAGTGCTACCTTTCATGGTTCAATGATCGGATTATTCGGTAAAGGTGTCATTCCTTACTTAGCGACTCAAGCTTTTTACGGTATTAGCTTGTTTGAAATCATTAATTATATTGAACATTATGGTTTAAAACGTCAAAAAGATAAGAATGGTAAATATGAACGTACGATGCCAGAGCATAGCTGGAACAATAACAATATTGTGACTAACTTATTCTTATATCAATTACAGCGTCATTCAGATCATCATGCTTATCCAACACGTCCATTCCAAGCACTGCGCCATTTTGATGAAGCACCTGAACTGCCAAGTGGTTATGCAAGTATGCTGTTGCCTGCGTTAATTCCACCACTATGGTCAAAAATGATGGATAAGCGTGTATTTGATCACTACAAAGGTGATTTGAATAAAGCCAATATCTATCCAAAACGTCGTGCAAAACTATTTAAGAAATTTGGTGTCGTGGATCAATCTTTAGTTGAAACTTCAGTTAAAGCTGTAACAACTGAATAACCCAAAAGCTTTCCCAAAGCAGAAGCATTGATCATTCATGGTCAGTGCTTTTTTCTTGTATTAAAAATTTAAAAAACAAAAGTTTTTGCATCATGTTGCTGTATATCTATAAAGAGTACTTAAAAATAATTGTGTAATGACAGCATGAGGCGATGATGACAAAACATTATGATTATATTGCGATTGGTGGTGGTAGTGGTGGAATTGCATCAGTTAACCGTGCTGCGATGTATGGGAAGAAATGCGCCTTGATTGAAAAGGCTGAAATTGGTGGAACCTGCGTCAATCTCGGCTGTGTGCCTAAAAAAGTCATGTGGTATGCAGCACATATTGCTGAATCAATTCAAAAATATGGTCCTGATTATGGCTTTAATAGTAAAGTTGAATCTTTCGATTGGCAGACTTTAATTAACAATAGACAGGCTTATATCAATCGTATTCATCAGTCCTATCAAAATAGCCTAAGCAAAAATAAAGTTGATTTAATCCATGGTGCAGCTCATTTTATTGATAAAAATACTATCGAAGTCAACGGTGAGAAATTCACAGCAGATCATATCCTGATTGCAACGGGGACACAGCCATCATTGCCTGATATCGATGGTGTTGAATATGGCATTGATTCGAATGGTTTCTTTGAACTAACGGCTTTACCTAAAACTACTGCCGTGATTGGTTCGGGTTATATTGCAGTTGAATTGGCTGGGGTACTTAATTCTTTAGGTTCACAAGTTGGATTATTTATCCGTAAAGATCTACCTGTTCGACGTTTTGACTCTTTCTTAAGTGAAACTTTGGTTGAAGTGATGCAAACAGATGGAATTACTATACGTACACAAGCTGTTCCTAAAAAAATCACCAAGAATGCCGATGGCTCTGTCATATTACATTTAGAAAGTGGCGAAAGTCATACTGTCGATTGCTTGATTTGGGCAACAGGCCGTGAGCCAAATACGGCGAGCTTGAATTTAGAAAAGACCCATGTCCAGCTCGATGATCGAGGATATATTCAAGTCGATAAATTCCAGAATACATCCCAAACAGGCATTTATGCGGTGGGAGATATCACAGGGAAAATGGAGCTTACACCTGTCGCAGTTGCAGCAGGTCGTAAATTGTCTGAGCGATTATTCAATCATAAGCCAGATGAGCATTTAGATTACGATAATATTCCAACGGTTGTTTTCAGTCATCCTCCGATTGGAACAGTAGGGATAACTGAGCAAGAAGCGATTGATAAATATGGTCAGCAAGTTGTGAAAGTTTATAATTCATCATTTACTGCGATGTATAGCGCCATTACGCAACATCGTCAGCCGACCAAAATGAAGCTAGTCTGTGTGGGTGAAAATGAAAAAATTGTCGGTATTCACGGTATCGGTTTTGGTATGGATGAGATTCTGCAAGGTTTTGCGGTTGCTTTAAAAATGGGAGCGACTAAAAAAGATTTTGATAATACCGTTGCGATTCATCCAACATCTGCGGAAGAGTTTGTTACGATGCGATAGCGCGCGCTATATGGAAATAAAAAGGACGTAAATAACGTCCTTTTTAAATTTTTTGTTTAAAATGGGTATTTATTTCAATTCACTCGAAGATTTACCCAATTCACGACGAGCAATAATGAGCTGTTGAATCTGTTGCGTACCTTCAAAAATATCAAGGATTTTTGAGTCACGTGCCCATTTTTCTAATAACTCATCTTCACCATAGCCCACGCTTGCAGCTAATTCGACACATTTTAGGGTGATTTCATTACCAACACGTCCAGCTTTGGCTTTGGCAATTGAAGCTTCTTTAGAGTTGGGCTTTTTATTGTCAGCCATCCATGTGGCTTTAATCATAAGTAGGCGAGCAGCTTCCCACTCAGCTTCCATACGGTAGATTTGAGCAGCCAAATTCGAGGTTTGCAAATAAGGCGTTTTGTAGTCAGGATCAAGCTGATCTTTAAAAATTTCTTTAATACGTTCTAATGATGCCTTTGCACAACCGATTGCCATTGCTGCAACAAGTGGACGAGTGTTATCAAAAGTTTCCATAACACCAGCAAAACCTTTAGCAACATCAATTTCTGAATTACCCAATAAATTTGCAGCAGGTACACGACAGTCCGTAAAGCTAATCACCGCCGTATCTGAGGCTTTAATTCCGAGCTTGTGTTCCAGACGTTCAACTTTCATACCTACTGTACCTTTAGGTACAACGAAAGATTTAATCGCAGCACGACCCAGCTTTTTATCTAGAGTTGCCCAAACTACAACTGAGTCAGCACGTTCACCAGAAGTGACAAAGATTTTTTCTCCATTTAAGATGTAATCATCACCATCTTTGGTTGCTGTTGTACGAATAGCCGCTGAGTCTGAACCACAACCAGGTTCAGTAATCGCCATGGCAGCCCAAGTTCCTTTGAAACGTTCAAGTTGTTCATCATTTGCTACTGCCGCTATAGCAGAGTTACCCAAGCCTTGGCGAGGCATACTTAACAATAAACCCGTATCGCCATAGCACATTTCGATAATACCGAGAGCAGTCGACATATTATTGCCGTTTTTGTTACCTGACTCAGTTTCTCCACGTTTGCCAACGGCAGCACCTGCATTTATTCCTTCACCACCTTCATTCATGCCATCAATTAATGATGCCAACATATCCAATTCTTTTGGATAGGTATGTTCGGCTTTGTCATACTTTCTTGAAATTGGGCGCAGTACATTCAAAGCAACTTCATGTGCCTGATCGACCATCATTTTGAATTTTTTAGGATTTTGTAAATTCATTGTAATATCCTCGAATGATCAATTAAGCATGTAAGCCAGAATGTAAGATTGCAGTAGCACGCAAATCACGATACCAACGTTCAACAGGGTGTTCTTTTGTAAAACCATGACCACCAAGGATCTGTACACCATCCGTACCGATTTTCATAGATTTTTCAGCGCACAAAAGTCTTGCAAGGTAAGCTTCACGATGAAATGGTTGACCCGCTTCAGCTAAGCTTGCTGCATTGAGCACCAACATGCGCATTGCATCAATTTCAATAGCCATATCTGCAATCATGAAGGCAACACTTTGGCGATGAGAAATAGGCTCACCGAAAGCTGTACGTTCATTTGCATATTTGATGCAGTATGCTTTGATCGCCTCGCATGTACCTACAGCCATCGCACACCACATCAAGTTACCAAGATCTACAAATGCTGTGTAATCGAAATCAGCATCGCCTAAGCGTAAAGCTGGAGTTCGATTGAACTGTAAGATAGCAGTTTCAGCAGCTTTTAGACCCATCGCTGGATTTGATTTGATGGCAATGCTTTCATCACATTGCACGACAAAAATATCAGGTTGACCGTTATATTCTGCACTGACAAGGAAGACATCAGCAGTATCACCTAAAACGACTAAAGTCTTTTCACCTGTGATATAGAACTGACCATTTTGTTCAGTGGCTTTCGTTTTTAATTGGTATGGATTAAATGCAGGGGTCGCTTCTTGAAATGCAAATGTCGCTGTAATATCTGTGTCTTCAGCAAAGCAAGACAAATACATACTTTGTACTTGTGTTGATCCCCAACGAGTGATGGCATTAATCACGCTAAATGTGCTGAGCAAGCCTGCTGTTAAACTGAAATCACCTTTAGCTAAGCTTTCTGCGATTAGTATATTACTGACAATATTTTGTTCTGCGGCAACACCACCTAAAGCCTCAGGTAATGCATAGTAGTTCAAGCCTAAATCAACCAAATGCTGCCAAAGTTGTTCTGGGAATTGTGCATGGTGATCTGCATCATGTGCTAAATTGTAAAGCACTTCCTGAGCAAATTGTGACATCGCATCTGATGTCATTTGTTGCTCTTCAGTCAATCCTAAATCAAATAGATTTTTATTAACTTGATTTGGTAAACGTTGTTTGTCAATTGATTGCGGTTTAAAAGCTTTCTGAGTTTTTGTTAGAACTTTAAAACCAGTTTTTGAACCTTGGTATAGAGACTTTTCTACAAACTTTCTTAATTTGAGTTGATCGAGCACTTCGCTTCCTGCGATTTTAGTGATCAATGATAGCCCGAGACCTTGAGCCTTATTCATCATATTTGACATGATTTTATCCTAGAGGATGATTGTGAATTTATGCTCGCATGCTAAAGCTAAAAAAACTATGTCTTCTTTGACGTGTCAATATTAGAAGGATAAAGGATTAATTAAGTGAATAAAGATAAATAAGTTTATGTTTTTAAATAATTTAAAAAAATTAAAAAAAATTATAGCAAAAAAAAATTGACCAAACTGACAGAGCAGATTGGTCAATATGACTGAATTAATTTGGTTTATGCAAATTGACGAATCATTTTGCGAACATTTGTCTTAGCTTCAATCACTGTCATGAAGGTATAAGCACCAATGAACTTACGGCTAATAAACATAAATTCTTTAGGAGGTACTGAGAAATAACGAGAAGCCATAGACTGAGCAGCTTGTTGCATTACACGACTATGTAATTGGCTTTTTTTCCAATCATAACGATCTTGTTCATCCATCACACCAGCAGGCATATCAGGATTGTTGCTTGGGTTACTAAAAGCTTCGGTCGCAATTAAAAACACATCCGCCATACCTGGTTTTACACTTTCAGGCATCGAATCAAAAAATTCATAACCTGTCATCGCTTTAACCATAGCAGTTTTGTCATGATCATATCCTGCATGGATAAGATTACGTGCGACAGAAAGTAGATTGTCATCAAATTGGCGAATTGCACCAAAGTCGAGCAATACAATCTTATCCTTTACATCATCACCATTGCCTAAGCGGACAAGGTAATTACCAAAATTAGGATCAGTTTGCATCTCACCCCATTCGAACAGCTCACGTACTGCAATTTCTAGTGAAGCTTCACCAAGTTGATTACGGCGATCTTGAGGTAAAGAAAGCATAACAGGGCTGTTGATAGGTACTCCACGCTCAAATGTCATACACAGAACTTTGTCAGCACAGAACTCATCAACAATTTGTGGAACAATATAACGCGGGTCATCTTTCAAGCGTTCTGCGAAACGTCGAGTTGTCGCTGCCTCAATGTCATAATTCACTTCACGGTGCATCATTCCACGAACTTCATCAAACCACTGATCAAATTCACGAGTTTGTGGCACCATACGTGTGAGTTTAAGCATGTTCTTAAATAGATTCATATCAGAATCAATTGCTTCCGCTACACCAGGGTATTGAATTTTAAGAACCAGTTCTAAACCATCTGATTTACGTGTCGCACGATGAACTTGAGCAAGTGAGGCTGTACCGATTGGTTCGTGATCAATCGTGAGTTCATCTAATTTTGAACCTAACTGTTCTTGCAAATGCGCTTTGATTGCAGGCCAAGCTAGTGCGACAGTTTGATTGTTCAGTGTATTTAATGCTTGTGTAATTTCTTCAGGTAAGAAATGTTCGCCGTATAAAGCCATCATTTGACCAATCTTTACGATTGATCCTTTTAGTTTTCCTATTTCAGAAACTAAATAATGAGCTTGTTCAGCCATGGCTTTTTTACGCTTTTTCTCTTTTTCTTCCTCACTAGAAAACATAGAGGTAGCACTTGCAGTTGCCCAACGAGTTCCAGCAAGTAAAGAAGCTTTTGCAATAGATAAGCGACGATCCACAGACGAGGTTTTTAGATTCTTGAGCTTATCGTTCTGATCTGACATGAAAGAAAAATCCTATGCTGAAATCGGAGGAGGAGGAAAGCCGAGAGTTAAATTGTAGTGGATATTACAGCGTTTGAACGTATTAAAATAGTTCAATCGCTTGAATTATCAGTCTAAATTTGTGATTTAAGTCAACAATATTTAAATAGCCTAAGTAAATTGGAGGTCGCTTAAGTCAGCTATTTATACATATGTACTAAATTTTAAACTGAATTTTAAGGGCTGATTTACGCATTAGAGCTGCTCGGTTTGTATGTATATGCTTAATCAACATACGTTTGACAATACTATGATGAAAACCTAAAGCATGAGCTTTCACGATAAGAATACTGGGTAATGTGAAGAAAAAGTACTTGGTGTCGTCTAAAGTCGCATTCTCGAAAATACCTTCTTCAACCAAAGTATCACGGAGAAATTGCTTTTCAGCTTGAACGGTAGAAGAAGATTCATCATCCCAGTAGCTTTGACGCATCGCCATCAGATTATTATGTTTATAACTCATGAAGTTTTTGCGCCTTTCTCAATTGCATTCAGTCTTTATATAAGGTTTGAAAAATAATTATCAAGAACACTATTCAAAATAGCCTAAGTAAATTGAAAATATTTTTTTTAAAATGCTACACTTATCAAACTTAAGTATCATCGAAATAACCCAAATATCAAATGACACCAGCTTGTAAGTTATTGGAAAAGAATAAAATAGCATTCTCGATTCATGAATATGAACATGATGCTAACGCGAAGAGTTTTGGTTTAGAAGCTGCTGAAAAACTCAATTTACGTGTAGAAGAAGTCTTCAAAACATTAATGGTCACAGATGAAAAAAGTTATTTCATCGCAGTTTTACCAGTGAATTATCAATTAAATTTAAAAAAAGTTGCATCAGCAGTAGGGTGTAAGAAGTTGCAAATGGCCAATCCAAAAGATGCTGAACGTTTAACTGGTTATTTGGTAGGTGGAATTAGTCCTCTAGGGCAGAAAAAACGACTCAAAACTGTAATAGATGAAACAGCGAAATCATTAAATAAGATCTATGTAAGTGGTGGAAAAAGGGGGTTGGACATTGGTCTTAACCCAATTGATCTAGCTAAGTTACTGGAAGCTACATTTTCAGATATTTTAGACTGTTAATATCTTTAAAAGGGCTATAAAACATAAAAGCCCTTTTTTATTTGATTTATAAAAACAATAAAAGAATGAATCATAATTAAAATATTTAATAATTAGAATTATTATCTTTTGTATTTTTCTTGATCTAAATTAATTTTTCAGCATAAAAAACAAAGTATTAAGTTCAAAAGGCTAAGTTATTTTATAATTGCTATTATTAATGATAATTATTATCATTAATAATAGCAATTACGGTGAATAGCATTGTAATAAGGTTTGTTTAGAGCTCAAACATTCGAAAAAAACTAACTCTCTCTTTATAGAGGATACCGACAGATGCAATCACTTGCCAATCGGTTGGCGATACAACATTTCGTCAACGCATATACGCAAGAAACTGGCAAAGGTCACTTGCTTAATAAAACACAGCAAAGTCCGCAACAACAAGCGTTTAGCCAAGGTTTGACGCTGTTATCTATTCCGATTAATTCTATTCATGCTCAATGTGATTTCCCATTATCTTATGTCAGCCGAGTTGGTAGACATCGGTTAGCTAATCTTCCTCAAATCGTAATTTCAGGTCAGCCAAAATCATTTAGTCCAGTTGCAATCGTTGGGTTGTTACTTGAAGAACTAGTTTCTGAATCGTCTTTACCTTTGGATGCTGCTTCTTTACTAGAAAAGTGGATTCAAAGCCGTGATGCACTGCAACAGTTTTTAATACAACGTGAAGCTGATTTTGATGACTTGGTTAAAGCTGGTCAAAGCTTTATTGAAACTGAACAGGCATTGATTTTGGGGCATAGCATGCACCCAGCGCCGAAAAGTAGAACAGGTTTTGTGCATGAGGATTGGCTAAAGTTTTCACCTGAACACAAAGGCAAGACACAACTTCATTATTGGCTAGTGCACCAAGATTTCATTGCGGAAGGTAGTGCGACTGATGAACCTATTTCAGCGCAATTAAAAACGGCATTACAGTGGTATTTATCTGAAAATGATCTCAATCTAGTTAAAACCCATAGCGAATATAAATTACTCCCATTGCATCCTTGGCAAGCTCGTTATTTACAGGGTAAAGCTTGGTTTGAACGATTGAAGCAAACAGGGCAATTGATTGATTTAGGTTTACGTGGCTGGCAATTCTCTCCAACAACATCCATTCGTACATTGGCAAGCTTCAACGCTCCGTGGATGGTGAAGCCATCTCTTTCTGTGATGATTACCAATTCTATTCGAGTGAATTTAGCCAAAGAATGCCATCGTGGTGAACTCACTCATCGTCTATGGCACAGTGAGTTTGGTCAGAATATTCTAAAAAAATTTCCAAGTTTAAAGGCAGTCAATGACCCAGCTTGGATTGCCTTAAAAATTGATGATGAAGTGGTGAATGAAAGTATCTGTATTTTCCGTGATCAGCCATTTCATCCTCAACAGCAAGTCACTTGTATTGCATCCTTGTGTCAGGATCATCCAAGCAAATCTTTAAATCGTTTTAATGCTTTATTTGCAAAAATTGCAAAAGCACATCACGAAACCGATTTCTCAGAAATTGCTTTGGATTGGTTTAATCGTTTCCTTGAAGTCAGTTTGCAACCATTGATGTATGTCTATCATCGCCATGGCATGGCATTTGAATCACATCAGCAGAATGTGCTGTTGGAACTAGAGAATCATTTCCCAAAAACCTTATGGCTACGTGATAACCAAGGTTTTTATTATATCGAAGAGTTTGCAACTGAAATTCTGCAAGCGCTGCCTGAGCTGAAAGAAAATGCGTTTGCCGTCGGGCCTAAAGATTTTGTTGATGAACGTTTTAGTTATTATTTCTTCGGCAATACTTTGTTTGGGATTATTAATGCCATCGGTGCGACAGGCTATATCACTGAAGATGAATTGTTAGCGCATTTAACTGAATTTTTAGAAGAACAATTACAACAATATCCTGATAGCACCTTATTGCAAGGATTACTGTTCAATTCAACTCTGCCTTATAAGGGTAACTTGCTGACACGTTTGCATGAGTTAGACGAATTGATCGCGCCTGTCGAAAATCAGTCTGTTTACGTGCAACTGCCAAATCCACTGCGTATTTCACAGAAGGATGTCAGTTATGCTTGATTTTATTGGAATTGGTCTAGGACCTTTTAATTTAAGTCTTGCTAGTTTGCTACAAAACAAAAGCTCACTCGATTACGTGTTTTTTGAGCAAAAGGCGCAATTCGATTGGCATGCAGGTATGCAACTACCTAATACGGTATTGCAAGTACCGTTTATGGCTGATTTGGTCTCGATGGTTGATCCAACCAGTCCATTTAGCTTTTTGAATTATCTACGTCATCAGCAACGCTTGTATAAGTTTTATTTTCTAGAGCAGCCACATATTCGGCGTTGTGAATACAACCATTATTGCCAATGGGTTGCAGAACAACTTGATTGTATCGAATACCAATCTCGTGTCTTGAGGATTGAACCCCAAACGATAGGTTTTAAAGTAGTCGTTGAATCAAATGGTGTTCAGCAAAGTTATTTATGCCGTCATTTAGTGATTGGAAGTGGTAATGTGCCATATTTGCCTGAATGTTTGGCAAAGATTCAGAAAGTCCGTCCGCAACAATGTCTGCATTCAGCACAGTATATGACGCATGCAGATACAGATTTACATGGCGATGTTGTTGTACTAGGTTCGGGGCAATCCGCAGCTGAAGTGTTTATCGACTTGTTTGACGAACAGCAAGATACCGATAATCACCAGTTTGATTTGCATTGGTTTACTCGTTCTCAAGGTTTCTTCCCAATGGAGTATGCGCCATTAGGTTTGGAACATTTTAGTCCAGATTATGCTCAACATTTTTATGATTTGACTGCGCAGCAGAAGGAACAGCAGTTAAAGCAGCAAGCCTTGTTATACAAGGGGATTAGTGCAAAAACCATTCGGGAAATTTATCAAAGACTTTATCACCGTAGCATTGCAGGTCAAAGCATACAGACACATTTGCATAGTCAATGTGATTTGAAAGATGCGGAAGTATTGGATACACAAAAAATCCGACTGCATTTCGAACATCGTGCTACAGCTCAGTCTTTTCATCTCGACTGTGATTTTCTTGTAGCCGCAACAGGTTATTTCACACCTGATTTTGGTTTTATGCAGTTGCTCAAGCCATACATCGAATTTGATCATAAACAGCGTTGGCAGATTACAGAAGACTATCGCGTTGTACACAGGTTGAATGGCCATATCTTTGTTCAAAATCAAGAAATGCATAGTCATGGTGTCGGCACGCCTGATTTAGGTCTTGGTGCTTATCGTGCAGCAACGATCATTAATCAACTGCTTGCTGAACCTCTTTATGAATTAGGCAATCAAGCGCAGACATTCCAACACTTTAATCTCTCTCAAAATCCAAAAATTTGTATGTCAGACGACAAAGCACAATCAAAAGAGTGCGTTTGTGAAAATTCTGCCAATAAAAACCATTCAATTTTCAAGAAAACAGAACAGAACGTGATGACAACGCACCCTAATCGTCGTGGTGCTAATACACGGACACAAACTGCTTCTGTACATTCAACTTATGAGAAACTGATATGAACTTTGCAACTTTAAAAATTAATCAGCAGCAATGGCGTGCCGCAGGGCAACGTCTTATTGAAATGGCGATTGCAGAGTTTCTATATGAAGAAATTATTGAAGTTAAAGCATTGTCAGCAGGGCATTATCGCTTAGATTTAGGCAATCGTCAGTATGAATTTCAAGGACATCAATATCTACTCGGACATTGGAATATTCAGGAAGCTTCTGTACGTGATGTGACTCATAGTCAGGAAAATGATCAGCCTGCTTGGAACTTACATGAGTTTATTGTCGCAATGTCTGACAGTTCTAATGTAAAGCCATTTACCAAAGCATATTTGATCAAAGAAATGAATAATACTTGGTTGGCAGAAGCACATTTGTTCAATGAAACGCGTTTGCCAAGCACAGCGGTTTTGACTGAGCCTCATTACAAAGTTGAAGGCATGCTACGAGGTCATCCGTGGCTCATCATGAGTAAGGGGCGTATGGGTTTTGGTTATGATGATTATCTTAGCTCAGCGCCAGAACTTTCTCCTGAAGTTAAAGTGTTGTGGTTAGCTGTGCATCGTGATTTAGCAGAGTATCGAAGTACTGAAGATTGGAGTGCATGTGATTTGTATCAACATGAATTTGATGCCAATGAACTACAGCAATTCATCAATATTCTCCAAGAAAAAAATCTAGACCCACAAAATTATTTTTTGATTCCCGTACATGCATGGCAATGGCACCAATGGCTCGTGCCAACTTATGCCAATGAAATTGTTGATCAGAAAATTATTGAACTGAATATCAGTCAAGATAGTTATGTGCCAATGCAGTCCATTCGCACATTATGCAATACATCAAATCTACAACGTCATTACATTAAACTGCCAGTCAGTATTTTTAATACTGCTGTTTATCGTGGATTACCCTCAAAACGTAATCTTGCTGCTCCAGCAGTGACCGCATGGTTAAAACAGATTCATCAACAAGATCAAGACTTACAAAATACAGGTGTGATTTTCTTGGGGGAGGTTGCAACTTTAACCATTCACCAGCCATGTTTTGACCGCATTGACGGCGCACCATATCAATTTAAAGAACTATTTGGTTGTTTGTGGCGTGAAAGTGTTGATCGCTATATTGATTCATCACAACAAGTTCTCTCTCAAGCAGCTCTATTACATCGTGATATTTCTGGTCAATCGATCCTGAGCGTGCTGATCAAAGAATCAGGATTAAGTCCTTTAGCTTGGTTAGCTCAATTTGCTCAAGTGTGCATGTGTCCATTGTTACTTTGCTTGTATCGCTATGGTTTGGCATTTTCACCACACGGCGAAAACACGATGTTGGTACATGAAAATGGTGTGCCGAAAGCAATGGTATTAAAAGACTTCATTGACGACATTAATTTAGTGGATGAGGATTTTCCTGAATTAACCCAGTTACCATCTGAAGCAGACTTATTACTCCGTCACGAAGCGACCGATCTAAGCCATTTTATTTTTACAGGTCTGTTCATGGTGCATTACCGTTATATCTGTAATGTGTTCTTGCAAGACTATCCTGAATATTCTGAGCTTGATTTTTGGCAGACCATTTCCAACACGATTGTTGAGTTTAACCAAAAACATCCAGAACTGGCTGAACGTGCTGATAAATTCGCCATGCTGCGTCCAAGTTACACCAAAATTTGTCTAAACCGTGTACGTCTATTTACCACAAGTTATAACGATGAAGCAGAACGTCCTGTTCCTGTCTTCCTTGATCCTATTGCAAATCCAGTTAGCCCAGAAACATTGAAAACATGGGCAGAACAACCATGCCAAGCGAAAGCGGGCTAATTTTATTCGTCATTTTATAGGTTCGATATGAAAACTATCTCTCAGCAATTACCAGATTATTTTGAATACTTTGAAGATGGTACACAGTACTACTTACGCCAAGTGCAATATCCACAGGATATTCCTTTATTACATCAATGGATGCATGAGCCACATGTAATTCCTCAGTGGCAGTTAAATAAATCAGAACTAGAGTTACAAGTTTACTTCGACAAAATGTTAGCAGATGACCATCACCGTTTATTAATCGTCGGAATTGATGGCAAAGATGTGGGCTATACCGAAATTTATGAGGGTAAACGAGATCGTTTAGGCCGTTATTACGATGGTGATGACAATGATCTCGGTTGGCATCTCCTGTTTGGTGACAAATCCGTGTTTGGCAAAGGCTTCTTGCGCCCAACCATTCGTTTACTCAGCTTTTACATTTTTGAACATTCGAAAGCTAAAAAAATTGTGGGTGAGCCAGATCATACCGTTAAACCTTATGCAGCAGTGGTGGCAGAGCTTTGTTATGAAAGCCAACGTTTAATACCGATGCCTGAAAAAACAGCGATGTTGTACTACTGCTTCCGAGAAACTTTCTATAGCAAGTTTGGGGATTATTACCAAACATCACAACAACAGCTAGCAGATCAGCCAGCCAAACTCCTGAGTGTTACATGAGCTTATATATCAATGAAATGCATATCTTAAACATGCGCTTTGCGGCGAATGTCTCTGTTGCAGAATTTGAACAATGGTTAGCACGGATTCAGCACTATTTCGAACATAAGCAAAATTTCGTGTTGATCATGCAAACCGATGTAAATACTGAATTTCCCGAAGAATATAGAGCAATCCAAGGCAAATGGTATAAACAATATAAACAAGATTTTTACCAATATTGCTTGGGTTTTGCTCGTATTGCTCAAGATGAAGAAGATCGTATTCGATTGGATACACCAGCTCTGCACAAAGCTTGGCATGTTCCATATTTTGTGAGCGTAGATAAAGCTGAAGCCACACAATGGGCTTTGCAGAGGTATTTATGAATCAAAATTCATTAAATATTCAGAAAGTCTCAGCCTTGAGCCTGAGTGTCGTGGTGGTTTTATATCTCGCGCATGCCTTACCACTGTATTTTTATAATGTGGCCTTACCTGCGATTCTGCGTCATCAAGGCGTAGATTTACGTTGGATTGGCATGTTGTCGCTGCTCTATATTCCTTGGGCATTCAAGTTTTTTTGGGCACCACTAATCGATCGTTTTTATTTCAAAAAACTCGGTAAACGTAAAACTTGGCTTTTGTTTACGCAAATAGCTTTGGTGTTGGGGGTCGTTGCTTTGGCACTTACCCAATTCGATTACGGTCTTGGTGTATTTGTTATTGTCGGTTTATGGATTTCAACTTTTGCTGCAACTCAAGATATCGCAATTGATGGCTATACGGTCGAAACCTTTTCAGAATCTGAGTATCGACTAGGCAGTATGGCACAAAGTATAGGTGTTGCGCTTGGCAGTATGGTTGGTGGAGCAGCAACTTTATGGCTGTATCAGCTTTATGGTTGGCAAACTGCACTGATTTCTTTAGCCGCAATGACAGCATTGACGATGTTGGCTATTTTCCAAATTAAAGAAAAATCAAGTACAGAGAAAATCTCAAAACAGCCGCCAAGTTTGATCCGTGCATTTAAACGTCCAGAAATGTTATGGGCATTAGCCTTGATCGTATGTTATCGAATTGTCGAAGCACCAGCTATGGCGATGCTGAATCCGATGCTAATTGATCAGAAATGGTCATTGGCACAGATTGGCGTGCTGATGTCAGTAATAGGTGCAGGGATTGGATTATTAGCCGCTGTTTCAGCAGCATTTTTATTAAAAAAAATAGCCGCAACACAATTGCTGATCTGGGCTGGTTGGGCACGAAGTTTGGTTTACGCCTTGTTGGGTGTAGCCGTTTTGCTCAGTTGGTTGAATCAATGGCATTTACTTCTTGGTGGCTTTGTCATTGTCATTCTTGCCATTCGCTACATCGCGATGACAGCCTTGTATGCACATTTCATGCAGACCAGCTCCAAAGAACAAGCTGGTACTGATTTTACGATTTTAGTTTGCTTCGAACTATTGGTTTATTTCATTGGCGGTGCAATGTCTGGTTTCTTGGTCAAAGCATTTGGTTATGGAAATTTCTATCTCATTCTCGCAGCAGCATCTGTGTTGAGCGTCTTGCTCAGCCAAGTCTTAATCCACAAAGCAAAACAAACGGAACAACTCACCTAGGGGTAATTTATGAAAGTACGTTCACTTTCGACATCATTAACGCTGTTAAGCTTAGCAATCAGTACTCAGCTATATGCCCAAACAGTTGAAACAGATGCATCTGTTCAAACGACTGCTGCTGTAACAAGTCAGAAACCAACCCAACTTGCACCTATTGTGGTGACTGCATCGCGTTCAGCACAAAGTATTGCTGAAATTGCCGGTACGGTGTATCGCATTGAACAAGAAGATATTGCAAAACAAGCCGCTGCGGGTAAAAGTACAGCAGATATTTTAGGTTTACTCGTTCCATCGCTAACACCAAGTTCTGGCACAACCAGTAACTATGGAATGACCATGCGTGGCCGTACAGTCCAGTATATGATTGATGGTGTACCACAAACGGGTTCGCGTGATAGTTCACGTCAATTAAATAGTATTAGCCCAGATATGATTGAGCGTGTTGAAGTGGTCTCTGGTGCAAGTAGTATTTATGGTTCTGGTGCAACAGGCGGGATCATCAATATCATTACTAAAAAAGGGTCGACCGAGGGTGTTCATTTTGAATCAAAACTTGGTGTAACTTCAGGCGATAACTTTAAAAATGATGCCTTGGCTTATGAAGCATATCAATCAGCTGCATTTAAACAAGGGGGGTGGAATGGTTTCCTTGGGGCAAGCTATACCAAACGCGGTGAGATTCAAGACAGTCATGGCGATCGAATTGGGCCTGAAGTTGCTCAGACTGACCGTCAAGATACTGAAACTATCGATGTTAATGGCCGTTTAGGTTGGCAGTTTACTGACAAGCAAAGTATTAGCGTTGGTGCGCAATATTATAATGATGAACAAGACAGTGACTATGGTGCAGATTATGGACCAGGTTTAGCTGTTTTATTGGTTAAAGGTGCAAAACCAAGCCAGAAAGCAGTCAAAGGTTTGGAACTTAATACTCAGCCAAGAACGAAACGTGCAGCTGTAAATGCACAATATGAAAACCAAGATTTCTTTGGTCAGACTTTAAATGCGGAGGCTTACTATCGAACTGAAAAAGGTAGATTCTATCCGAGTGCAAATACTTTGGCACATACATCGATTGCAGGAGGAGGAACATATATTGTTACCCAGTCTGAGACGGATATTGATGTATTTGGTGCAAGGTTAGCGTTACAGAGTAAACTGGACCTTGCAGAGCGAGCTTTACATTTAACATATGGAATGGATTTTGATAAGGAAAAAGGCAAAGCAACAGCCCAGTTATATGATTTGAATACATTTATGAGTAGTAATGGTTTGAAATTCAAACCATTAAATAATTATGGTTTCGGTCCAGATGTGGATACTGAGAAGCTTGGTTTCTTCTTACAGAGCCAATTTGAAGTCAGTGATCGCTTAAACCTACAAGCCGGCGTGCGCCATGAACGAATTGATAGCCAAGTACAAGATTCTGTTCCTTATTCTGAAGCGATGGTTGCAGATTTCGTCTCAGGATATAACCCTAAGACTTTAAAAGGCGGGTCAGTCAAGCATGATGCGACTTTATTTAACTTAGGTGCTGTTTATCATTTAACAGATGCTCAACAAGTCTTTGCCAATTTCTCTCAAGGGGCAAACTTACCTGACGTACAACGTATGCTGAGAGATGTTCCTGCAAACTTTGTTGTAAGCAATCAAACGATTGATCCAATTAAAGTGAATAGCTTTGAGTTAGGTTGGCGTTTACAGGATAATGCTTTAACTACAGGACTTACGGCGTTCTATAACAAATCAGATAAATCTTTGAAATTTGGCCCACCAAACTTTGCGATTGAAGTGATTGATACCGATGAGCGTGTTTATGGCCTAGAAGGTAATGTGAAGTATGCGGTGACTGATGCATGGAATGTCGGTGGTACTTTAGCTTATACACGTGGTCAATTTAAAAATTCCAGTGGTAAATGGCAAGAGCTAGATGCTATCCGTGTTGCACCGTTAAAAGGAACTGTCTATTCAGATTGGCAATTTAACGATGGTTTAGGTTTGCGTGTTCAAACCTTGGCAATTGGCGGTACAGACAAAGCACGTAAAGAAGCCATTGAAAATGGCAGTCGTCCGCCTGCTGAAATTAAAGGTTTTGCAGTGATGGATGTGATTGCCAATGCGAAAGCCGGTCCGGGTACTTTAGGATTTGGAGTTTATAATGTTTGGAATACTGATTATAAGTCTGTATATAGCCAAGCAGTTTCGACCGTGTATGGCGATATTTCTAGTCTAGCTGCACAAGGTCGTACTTATGGTTTGAGTTATACCCTCAAATACTAATCTAATCAAAAAGGCATCTGTTTAGATGCCTTTTCTTTTGATGATTTTCATGATGAACAATAATTTAAAGTTTTTAGCGCTAGCTGCTTTGATCAATGGAACTTGTTTTTCCATGATTCTCCCTTTACTTGCCCCATTGACACGACAATTACATTTATCTGAATTCCAAGGTGGTGTGATTGTTTCAGCAGGGGCAATCTGTATGGCGATTGCCTCGATCTGGATTGCGAAAAAGAAAAATCAGCTATCTCCCAAGCAACTGGTCAATTATGGTTTTTGGGGAATGACCTTTACTTGGGCTATTTTCACCTTGATTCTGTATTTTGGATCACAAGCGATTTTCCCCACGTTATTCATTTTTATCTTACTGGTATTGAGTCGTGCTTCTACAGGTATTTTTATGGCTTTGCCACAAATTGGTCTGCAAAGCTATGTAATGACACATGCGAGTGAAGCCGCTGAACGTAGCAAGCAAATGGCGATGTTTGGTGCGATGAATAGTTTTGGGATGATTATCGGCCCGTTTGCAACCTCAGTTTTATTGTTTGGTGGTTTACTTTTCCCAATGTGGATTGCTGTGGCTTTACTTGGCTTAGTCAGTATTGCACTCTGCATCCTGTTTAGTAAAAGTCCGCAAGTTCAGGCTGAGTCATTCAATCCGCAACAAGATAAAGATAATGCACGAGTGAATGAGCCAATTCTGAAGCAAAGTCTGATCTGGTTAACTCTAGGTTTTGTCACTTATGTTGCAATTGTGACTTTAAATATGACGGCAGGTTTTTATATTCAGGATAAGTTTTATCTCAGTAGCCAACAGAGTGCAGTTTATTTTTCTCAATGCATGTTGGTTGTCGGGGTCTGTTTGGTGCTGACCCAACTTTTAATCGTGAAAGTGTTTAAACTCAAATTAAACAGTTTGGTGATTATTGGTTTAGTCACCATGTGTTTTGGTCTATTACTTTCACTCTACACACCTACAATTTTTGTGTTTCAGGCCAGTTATATTTTTTATGGTATTTCTATGGCGTGCTTATTACCTGCATTTACTACAGGCGCTGCCCAAGCGGTATCTCAGCAATCACAGGTTAAAATGGCAAGTTTTTGTACGGCGATACAGGCATTAGGTTTAATTGTTGGCCCCTTACTCAGTACATTTTTGTACCGTTTTAATACCCATTTCCCATTCTATTTATTACTGTTCTTAACCCTATCGATTGGCCTTTATTTTAGTTGGATGTTGATTCGAAAAGAAGCTGAAACTGCATTGCTACTTGATGAATAAAAGGGATTTTGGTTAAAAACAACTCATCTTTTTTCTCATAATGCAAGTATTCCGACTGTTTCAGTCATATATTGCTGTTATGAGTCGTCTTTATGTTTATTTTTTAATCAGATTTGTTTCATTTGTTTACTATTTGAATTTTAAGCCTATTTTTTAGTTACTCTATAAAAAGTATAACAAAACAGAGGAGTAACAATGCTGATTTTTCATGATTATCCTGTTCAGGGGGCAATTTTTGATATTGATGGAACAATGTTTGATACCGAGCATTTACGCTTCCAGACATTGAAACAGGCATCAAAAGAGCTGATTGGACAGGAATTTTCAGATGAATATTTGATGCAGTGTCTCGGCTTAAGTGCCAAAGCATCGGAGCAGTTAGCACAAAAGTTTTATGGTACAGATGTTCCTTATACTGCCATTCGTAAACGTGCAGATGCGGTTGAATTAGAGTCTGTGCGAAAAAATGGTGTACCGATTAAAAAAGGACTGATTCAAGTTCTGGAACGCTTAAGAAAATCAGGTTTAAAAATGGCAGTTGCGACTTCCAGTCGTCGTGCGATTGCAGAAGAATATCTAATTAATGCCAATGTTTATAAATTTTTTGATTTGTTGGTTTGTGGGGATGAAGTTGAAAAAGGTAAACCGCATCCAGAAATCTTTTTAAAAGCCGCACAGAAACTCAATCTACAACCGCAACAATGTTTAATGTTTGAAGACTCGGAGAATGGTATTTGTTCAGCCTATGATGCAGGCGGAATCACGATTTTATTCAAAGATATTAAAGAACCCAATGATCAGATGCTTTCTAAAGCAAATTTTTACTATCAGGACATGTATGAGTGCCTGAATGCTTTGGATCAATATATCCCTGAAATAGGTATGCCACAATTACAAGAATTATTTCCGCAAAGTGTCAATCAGTTGACTGTTGGGATTCATGGCTTTGGTGCTATTGGTGGGGGATATGTGGCACAGATTTTGTCCTATTGGGATGGTTACACACGCCCAAAACGCATTCTGGCATCAACCCGAAATCGCTTATATTTAGAATCAGTGAACAGTTTTGGTAGCTATAGTATTCGATATGGTCAGTCTTGTTATGATGAGCGTATTGATAATCTGACTGTGATTGATGCTGACAATGAACAGCAGATGTTAGAGATGTATATGCAATCTAGCCTGATTGCACTGTGTTTACCAGAACAAGCGATTGAGTCCGAGGCGAAAACGATTGCGAAGGGACTATTCGCCCGTTTTATGTCAGCAGATGCGGACAATAATGAGCCCATTACCTTTTTGATTATTCTCAATAAAGTGTGTGCAAAGTATTTGGTCTTGAAACACATCCGTGAAGCCTTACTTTCCATGACGAATGAAGATATTGCAGAACATATTTTAAGTGAACATTATTTTTGCGATACCGTGGTCAATCGAATGGTGTCAAAACTGACGGATCAGGCCTTATATCGTCAGCTCAATATTAAGCATAATCTGTTCAAACAATATCAAAATGATCTCAATCCAGAAACGATTGAACTTTCAGAGGAAACTGCTCTGACTGTAAAGCAAGAACAGCAGATTACCCATTGTTTAGAAGACATGCGTGGGCAGTTTCAAACAGGGCAATTCTTACAAAATATGGATCTGATCCTATTCCATAGTGAAATGGATATGCCGATTTATGTGGAAAATCGCAGCCCATTGTTGAGCAAAATGCGTCAAATGATTTTGGTGGATCAGATTTCTGAGATTCAAATCATTAAAAATCGTTTGTGGAATGGCTGTCATGTGATGCTTGCTTGGTATGCCAGTTTAAATGGGTATGAGACGATTGGTATTGCGATGGCTGATTTAGCAGTTCGACAATATGCTGAAAGACTGGTTGATGAGGTTAAATTAGGTTTAGCTAATTTAATCCCAAATCAAAAAAAGCAATTGGATCGAATGGCTGAGAGTTTTTTAAACTCATGTCGATCTGCTTATAAATATCCATGTGAACGTGTAGCTCGTGATCCGCTTAGTAAACTCAATTTGAATGAGCGTGTTTTAGGTAGTTTAGAATCTCATGTACAGCAACAACTTCCTTATCAGAAGTTAATGCAAGGTGCAATTTATGGCTATGCCTATGCACTAAAAATGCTTGGGCTGGACGAGATTAAGATTGTAAAGCATGTCCAGAGCAATATCGAACATATGGACATTACTGAAAATCAGAAGAAAGCCTTGTTAAACCAGCTCTATCAAGGGGTTCAGACAGAGCTCAAGGACGAAGTATTCATGTCACAACAATCTGAGGAATTGAAACCTCTAACCGCTTAGGCATTAGTGATTATAGTGTAAAGCAGCTTAACTTCGATCTAGGTTTATGTTTGAATAACACAACTTTAAACAGAATGCTAAAGTTGTGTTATTAGAAGCAGACACCCAGTTGATTGCGACCGAAATACGTGATTATCCCGAATGGCACAAGGGCCGTTCAGATTATGGGCTTTGGTATATTGAGATTGATCAACCTGAATTGATTCAATATTTAGATGAAATTCAAACACAGTTTTCTGATCTATTACTTGCTATACAGCAACGCCAATATCACATTACACTATTTGTTTGTGGTTTCTTACAACCTTCAGCTCATCAGTACGATGACGATTTTCAGATTCAACAATTACAGCAGCAGATCAAGCTGATTGAAGCATTACAGCTCAAACCTTTTGAGCTTGAAATCATACAGATCGATAGCTTTAGTAGTGCTTTGTTTCTACAGATTAAAGATCATCAGGGCGTACTAGAACTAATTCGTCAACAATTTGCTCAAGTATCTGGGGAAATTGCAGCACTCGAATATTGTCCGCATATTACTTTAGGCTTGTATCGTGAAGCTTGGCTGAGTGATATTGTACTTCAGCGGATGCAACAACTTTCGGTAAAAACTATAAATATTGAGGTTAAAAAACTGACTTTTGGTTATTATAAAGCACAGATTTTACAAGGATTCCTATATCCTTATCGGCAAATTGAACTAGGTTAGACATGTTGCAACTAATTTTAGGTGGGGCGCGCTCAGGTAAAAGTCGTTTGGCAGAACAAACAGCCAAAGAGACAGGTTTATCGGTCATTTATATTGCAACGGCGCAGGCCTTAGATACTGAAATGCAGCAGCGTATTGCGCATCATCAACAACAACGTGCTGATGATTGGCAATTGTGTGAAGAACCTATTTTTCTTGCGGATCAACTGTTGCAATTAGATCAAGATAATCAAGTGATCTTGGTGGATTGTTTGACCTTATGGCTCACCAATTTATTGTTATCCGCTCATGCTGAATTACAACAGCAGCAAACAGACAAATTTTTAAACCTATTACCCCAACTCAAATCACATATTATTTTAGTGAGTAACGAAACTGGACTGGGTGTCGTTCCTATGGGTGAAATTAGCCGTCGATTTGTGGATGAAGCGGGACGTTTACATCAAGCTTTAGGGCAATTAGCAAATAAAGTGGTGTTCTGTGTGGCAGGTTTCCCAATGATTTTAAAAGATGAGAAATAATATGACTGAACAAGCGCAATGGTTTTTAGCCGCAGTACAACAACCTGATCTAGAT
The DNA here is from genome assembly GCF_002165335.1 of Acinetobacter sp. WCHA29. NCBI lineage: Bacteria > Pseudomonadati > Pseudomonadota > Gammaproteobacteria > Moraxellales > Moraxellaceae > Acinetobacter > Acinetobacter sp. WCHA29. The sequence goes on along the minus strand of NZ_NHRQ01000012.1, from coordinate 51,790 downwards.
GTAAAACAACAAGCTGAGCAACGTCAACTTCAATTGACCAAACCAACAGGCGCATTAGGTGATTTAGAGCAAATTGCGATTAATTTATCTGCTTTACAAAGAACAATTTTCCCTAAAATTAACAAACCTTGGATTACTATTTTTGCTGGTGATCATGGTGTTGTAGCAGAAAATGTTTCAGCCTATCCTCAAGCAGTAACTCGTCAAATGTTGCAAAACTTTGCTTCGGGTGGTGCAGCAATTAGTGTAATTGCTAAACATCATCATGCCCATTTACAAGTGATTGATTGTGGGACAGTAGGCGATAGTTACAATTATGTTGGCGTTGAATGCCATACTATTCGTGCTGGCACTGCTAATTTTGTAGAGCAAGCTGCGATGACCAACCGAGAGTGTTTAGCAGCGTTAGAGCTGGGTAAAAATAGCGCCGATCTTGCTAAGGCGAAAGATGCGGATATTTTTATTGCAGGTGAAATGGGAATTGGCAATACCTGTTCAGCTTCAGCACTTGCTTGTTTGTTGCTGAGCGAATCAGCCCAGCAAGTTACAGGTTTAGGAACAGGAATTAATATTGAGCAATTACAACATAAAATAAAAGTGATTGATCAAGCAGTAAAGCTTCATAGAGCAAATGTGGCCAATGATGCATTAAAAATTTTGGCTGCTGTAGGTGGTTTGGAAATCGCTGCAATCACTGGGGCTTATTTACGATGTGCGCAAATTGGTTTACCTATTATCGTCGATGGCTTTATTAGTTCGGTCGCAGCTTTATGTGCAGTACGTATTCAGCCACAAAGCCGTGAGTGGATGCTTTTTGGACATCAATCAGCTGAATATGGTCATCAGCGTGTTTTAAAAGAATTGGATGCCCAACCAATCTTAGCAATAAATTTACGTTTAGGGGAAGGCAGTGGTGCTGGTGCGGCATTATCTATGATCCAACTTGCTTGTGTCTTACATAATCAAATGGCAACTTTTGCGGAAGCGGCAGTAACAGGTGACAAAGTTGCAGATTGATTTACTGCGACATGGTGAAACCACGCTGAGCCATACTTTACGTGGGCATTTAGATGATGAATTGACTGAAAAAGGTTGGTTGCAAATGCAATCAACCATTCAGCAGTACATCACTACTCCAATGGATTGGGATGTGATTATCAGTTCACCTTTGCGGCGTTGTCGTCGCTTTGCAGAGCATTTGGCAGATCAGCTCGAATTGCCAATGCGGGTCAATGATCATATCAAAGAAATGTATTTTGGTGATTGGGAGGGTATTTCAACCCAAGCCATTTATGAAGCCGAACCTAAGCGATTAGCAAATTTTTGGCAATTTCCTACGCAATATCATGCGCCAAATGGTGAGTCTTTGATTCAATTCCAACAGCGAGTCATGTGTGGGTTTGATGAAATTTACGAGCAAATGCAACGACACAACTGGAATAAGGCATTGATTGTGACGCATGGTGGGGTGATTAAATTGTTGACTTGTTTGGCGCGTCAGCAAAATCTAGATGATTTATTAACTATGCCCGCAGAGTTAGGGAAATTATATGCTTTAAACCTAACTCAAGTTGATAATCAAATTCATTTTTCTGAAAAAACAGCAATTTAGTAGTTATAAAATCTTATTTTATTTCCAGTATTTGCTAAGGTCATGTAATCGAACTGTCATTGCTACAGCCTATGATACACGTCATTTCTTGACCTATAAGCAAATCATTATGAATATATTATTGAAAAGCAGTGTGTTATGCGTGAGCATTTTATTGGCGGCATGTAATAACGACGATCGCTCAGAATCAAAAACAATCCCTGAAAATAACACGGTATCAAAATATTATCAGACTAAAACTCCATACCAACCACAACAAGATCTAAAAAAATACGAAGCGATTCCACAAGGTTTTAAACCTGTTTTTACAGAGTTAGTCGCACGTCATGGTTCTCGAGGATTATCGAGCATTAAATATGATTTGGCACTTTATAATTTATGGAAACAAGCCAAGGCTGAAAATGCTTTAACACCTTTAGGTGAAAAACTAGGTGCTGATTTAGAAAATATGATGAAAGCAAATATTTTGCTGGGTTACGGCGTAGATGGGATTCGCCAGTATGGATATGGCAATGAAACGATGCTTGGTATTCAAGAACATCGAGGTATCGCAGACCGTCTTTTACAACGTCTACCTGATCTATTTAAAACAGCAGCGACACAACCTGAATCTATCTTAGTTCAAAGCTCAGGCGTAGATCGTGCGGTTGATAGTGCCAAGTTTTTTACTGCTGAATTGATTCAACAACAACCGCAATTGAAGAATCAAGTTACACCTGTTTCATATACCAGTTTAACCAGTACGAGTATCCCATCTATTGAGGATGGCGGTGTAGATCGTTTTAAACTTTATTTCCATAGCTTGAATAAAGATCAAGATTTAGCTAAGCCATTATCAACTCAGCAACAAGCAATTTATGATGCTAGCCAAGCTTATCAGCAGTTTGAAGAAGAAAATGCCGATTTAACCAATAAACTCAAAGAAATTGAAAAAGATACTCGTGCAGAACAAGTTGCGCTGAGTGTGCTTAACCCAATTTTTAAGCCTGAATTTATCAAAAAATTAGGTACAACAGGCTATACCTTTAGTAATAGCGGCACTTATACCGTGACATCGCCAAAAGGTGAAACCATTACAGAAAAAGGTAAAGGGAAAAATACCATTGCAAGTGCTGTGGATGCCGCTGCTTATCTTTATGAGCTGTATTCAATTTCTGGTGGTATGCAGCTTGAATTAAAAAATGTAAATTTTGATCAATATATGCCTGTAGATGCTGCAAAATTCTATGCTGAATTTAACGATGCAAATGATTTTTATGAGAAAGGGCCAAGCTTTCAAGAATCAAATGCTGTCACCAGTAACATTGCTCAAGGTCTAAAACAAGATTTGTTTAAGCAAGTAGATGCAATTGTTGATAAAAAACAATCCCATCGCGCTGTGTTACGCTTCGCACATGCAGAAATCATTATTCCACTGGCGACCAGTTTAGAGTTACATGAAATGATGCAGCCTCTACCATTACATCAAACCTATAACTACAGCAATAGTTCATGGAGAGGTGAAGTAGTATCGCCAATGGCTGCGAATTTACAGTGGGATATTTATCAAAATGCCCAAGGTATCACTTTGGTAAAAATGCTCTACAATGAAAAAGAGACCTTGTTTAAACCATCATGTAAATATGCACAATATAGTACGAACAGTTTCTATTATGATTATTTGAAGCTTAAACAATGTTATCAAGTTCAATAATCCAAGCATTAGTTTTTTCAAATTGGGAATAGCCTTGCTATTCCCAATTTTATTTCCTCATAATTGCTAAATTATGAATCGAATATGATTGAGCTTACATGACGCCTTTTTGGATTGCCTTGCAATTTTTGACAGTTTTGCCGATTAACTTAAAAACAATGCCAAGTGCAAAGCAAAATGGTCAAGCGATCTTATTTTATCCATTTGTGGGTTTATTGATTGGACTGATTTTGTTTGCTTCATCTCTAGTTTTATTCAAGCTGCCAATTTTATTGATTGCCAGTATCATTTTAGTGTTATGGATTTGGCTTACAGGTGGGCTTCACCTTGATGGTTTAGCCGATACAGCCGATGCTTGGGTCGGTGGTTTTGGTGATCCTGAGCGTACACTCAGAATTATGAAAGACCCAAACTGTGGTCCAATCGGTGTGCTAAGTCTTGTTGTAGTTTGTTTACTCAAGTTTGCTGCGCTGTATGTACTGCTTGAGCAGCATCTCAATACTTTTTTGATTTTAGTTCCAGTACTTGGGCGTAGTGTTCCATTATTTTTATTTCTAACCACAGCTTATGTTCGTGATAAAGGGCTAGGACGTTCAATTACTGATTTTATCCCAAAGAAACTTACATGGACTGTTTTTGTCATTACAATTGCATTACTTTGTGTGTTTAAATGGTTGGGATTGGTGACTTTTATCTGCTTTGTTGCTGTGTTGTTTTTTTTAAGAGCCTTATTTATCAAAAGAATTGGTGGGATTACTGGTGATACTGTTGGCGCTGCAATTGAGCTGGTTGAGACAGGTTTAATGCTAAGTTTTGTGATGGCTTCATTTTATATTTAACAGGTTTAATTCTAAAAAATTGATCCTCCTTAAACTAAGAAGGATCAATAAAGAACTTAGGACGATTTTCGGGCTGCTAATGTACAACCTAAAATCACCAATAAAGCGATGAGTCCAGCGATACTTCCTAACAATATATCTCTGAGCGTTTTATCTACTGGTAGCCATGTCCATTTATGTAGATATGCAAAGCTAAAACCTTCTAAAGCATCTTGTTGAGTGACTTGCGCTGCAATCACACCGCTACTTGGCTCAATATACAACCTGAGTTGATCACTTAAATTGCTTTCAACTTTAACTACGGGTAAACGTTTGTTGATAAAACCATATTCACCACTAAAACTGGTGACCCAAGAACTTTGTGTAAAGCGATCGACTGGTAAATGTAAATAGTCGGCAGCCAACTGTTTACTTTGCTCAAGGGTATTTAATTTTGTCGCTGTATTCGCATTGATCAATTCAATTGTAGGGGCAGCACTTTGAGCATGATGATTATGATCATGTTCTTTGGCTGCGGTCATGCTGCCTTGTAACTGTGGATTACCTGTCAATTGAACCATCCAACCTGCTTGAGCGTGATCTTGAGCAAAGGAGATCTGTACAAGATTAAGGCGTTGTATGGGGTGTTGAACAGCCGTTTTCCATGAGATAGCACTTAAATCCTGTGTATAAAACATCGGCTGAATGTTCGCAATCTCAGATTTTTTATGCCAAACATGATAGAAACCACTGAATACCCATAGCAAGATAAATATACTTAGACTGATGCCCAAATAGCGATGTAAAAAGCGAATTGGCTTGTGAGCTAAACGATGGTTCTGGCGATTACGAATCCTAAAAAACAATCCAATTCCCATACAAGTCAGTACCAAAATGCCAATTAAAGCAATTTGCATCAGTATACTTTGTCCTGTCCACGGTTGATCACCCCAAGTCCATGTATGACCTAAACGAAAGATTTTCGCCATCCACATTTTTTGGTCATTGGAGAGTGTGGCTAATCGAGATTGTGATGGATCGACATAAGCTCTTAAACCATTCTCAAAACTTACACGCCAAACAGGCAATAGACGATTCACACTTGGATAATCATCACTAAACTCAGTGATCAGTTCGGTCGAAACGATCTTTTGTTTGGCTAAACCTGTATACCAAATTGCAAGACGTTTTGCATCTTGTTGCTCTCCATCTGTGATGAGTTGACCCGATCGACTATCAAAATACTCCGCAATGTTTTGATTTGGTTGTAAAACTCGATAAGCCACAAGTTCAGGTTGTAGCTGAATGGTTTGTAATCCTGAAAATTCTTCAATTCTATGCTGCTGTAAAACCCAAGGTGCAGGCAAAGCATTTGTTAAATTTAGTTGCTGAGGTGGAGGCATTCTTTTGACGGGTTGAGGTTGTGTTGCACTCATAATTGGATGCAACACACCTGTTAAAGACCACATCAAAATCAGAATGCCAAGCATCATTCCAAAGCTACGATGAAATTTCAGTAACTTCTTGAGTAGATTGGCATTCATTGTTTATTTTCCAAAATGATAACGTAAACCTAATAAATAGCTTCGTGGTGCTGCAGGCGTATAACTAGCTTGATTACTGCTATATGAAGTGCTGTCAGCATAATGGACATCAGCTACATTCAGAATTTGCCCATAAATCTCATAAGCATTTTTACGATAATTTGCACGTAAATTTAGAATGGTATGCCCATCATATTTTTCAGTATTAGCATCATCGATCCAATATGAACCGACATAAACACCTTCAGCCGAAAGTAATAATGCTGGAATAGGTTTGATTTGATATTCAATTGTGCCAAAACTTTTGGGAGAGTTTGGCATTTTATTGCCGCTATAGTTGAGTATTGATGAGGGCTGAAATTCTTTATATTCGTGTTTAGCGATACTTCCAGATAACTTTAAACGTTGATCATACTGTTCAGAAATATTCCAAGTTCCACCAATTTCGATACCTTGATGTAAGGTTTTGCCTGCATTTCGTGGTTCACGGGTATTATCAGGTTTTGTATAACTTAGAACTTCATCCTTACCTTGTAAACGATATAAGGTAATTTCTCCATCCAATCGGTCATCTAAAACTTTGAAACGTAAACCCGCATCAATATTATTAAATGTAGCTTCTTTTAAGTTTGGTGTGACCAGATTTGCGCCATATAAACTACTAACCTCTGGTGGTACAAAACCTTGTGACCAATTGCTATACAGATCTAATTCAGGTGAGATATTCCATACAAAACCCAGTTGAGGGCTTGTCTTGTGAAAACTACGTTTTTCGTCTGGCGCACCTGTAACTTTAGAGGGAACAAGCTTGTTATCAAAGTCATAACCGATCCAATCATAGCGTGCACCACCAACCAAATTTAGATTCGGCAAAGCTTGCCAATTTGCTTGTGTGTACAATGCTTGGTTATTGACATCAACTTTGAAATCACGTAACAACTGACGTTGTTTGAAACCCGTATAAACTAGCGTGTTTGGATCACGAAAAACTTGAATATCATTGGTTTGAGCTTGGTTCGGTGAATGATCTGCCATCGCCCCAATGATCAATTTAACCTGATCCAAATTAATGGAATGCTGTAAATTTAAGCCATAAGATTGAAAAGCGTTATAGGTAGTTTGCCCGCTATAAGTTCCTGTAGGCTATTTATCTTTTACATCAGTGCGAATATTGTAGCTCGGATTTTGATCGGTTGTATTATCGCGATAATATACAGTCAATTGACTTTGTTGTTGATCATCCCATTGATGGTTAATCTGTGATGAAAGACGGGTTGAGTCTACTTCTCGATATGTAAATGTTTGATAGCTATAACCTGGACGTTTGCTAAAATCATTTGCATTTAGGCTACCCGTCATATCGGTTTTTAAATGGTTGTAGCTGAAAATATTTTTGATTTGAGTGGCATCTGATATACGCCAATCATGTCTTAAGGTCACACTTTGCTTATTACTTTCAGCATGATCTTGCCAGCTATCACTACGATCACTGGCATAGGCAGACAGTCTTAAACCATGTTCACCATACTCAGTATCAAACGTATTGGATGCGCCTAAGTCTAAACGGCGATAACCTTCAGAGCTTGCACTCAAACCTAAATCAGCAGTTGGAGTTAAACTCGGTGCTTTGGTGAGGAAATTAATCGTGCCGCCAATTGCATTGCTTCCATACAAGCTACTTGCTGGGCCACGCAAAATTTCAATGCTATCAATTCCAGCTAAATTTACTTCATATAACGCATTGTGGTTAAACACACCGACTGGACGGATTGAAATGCCATCTTCCAAATATTGATAAACAGCAGAAGTGGTGATGGGTTGACGAATTGACATCATATGTTGTTCGTTGCCCAAGTCATTCATTAACACACCTGGGGTTTGATTAACTAACTGACCAATGAATGTGGCATGTTTATCATCTATATCTTGGCTACTAATTTTGCTAATCGCAGCAGGAGTATTATTTATAGATTCACCTTCACGACTTGCCGTGACTACGATTGTAGCTAGGGTTTTTGTTTCATTTTCAGAAGCTGTTTCAGCCAGAGTGATTGGGCTGTAGGTAATCGATAGACATGCTGTCGTTAATACTGACAAACGAAATTGAGTATTCATATTTAACTCTATAAAAGCAATAAACGAGGCGGTACCACAGTGAGACACTGGATACGGAATGTTAAAAAAGCATTTTTATAGAGCGAGCGGTGGTGCTTGTTTAATTGGAAAGATATAGAAGATACGTGGAATTTGCAGATCTTCTGACCACGTATAACATAGGCATCGTACACGACTAAACCAAGCCAGTACAAAGATTAAAATTAATGCAATTAAAGGAATAATTGCAACAGCATCTAAACCATGTGTACATAAAGGACAATACTTCATGATTTGACTAGCAAGGGCAAAAACCTCTTTGGCATAGTCACTCAGTTGATCATGCGCAGTCGGTTGTAAATGCTGTTGATGATGCATTTCATGCATAGCATGATGGTGACTTGAATGAGATTCAGACAACATCAAACTATTTTTAATATCTGTGACTTGGCAATGTGTAGGCATTGCATAGAGTGCAGGTACGACGCCAGTATGTACCATCGTTGGTAAGAAGATATGCCAGAGCAAACAAAGCAAAGTAATCGCACCGAATGAGGCACGCCACTTTAGCAAGTGTTGACGAAAACTGGACTTCATATCAGCAATACGTCGTAGGGGAAATGTGGCAGCAGTATAATTAAAAAAATGTTACAGTTCAAAACAAATCCAATATTTAAGGACACAAATATATGGCAGATTACCGTATAAATTTTCCAGTTTTTTTCGATGACGAAGAATGGGTATTTGAATCTAAAGGATGGATTATTTTAGTATTAACGTATAGAAATAAGAATTATGAATTAGTTTTCTACGACCCTGTTCGTTTGATGCAAACCATAAATGATGATTTGCATTCCAGTCAATATTTTATAGAACAAAATTTAGTTGTAATCCCAAACGTAAATAGGGTAAATATTGAAAAAGTAGTTTTAGATCTAGTGAGTCATGAAACTTTAATGGAAAATTTAAAAATAAAAACAGGCTCATGAGAGCCTGCTTTACATCTACTTAAAGATTAACGGTTTGGTAAAACATCTTTAAGTGCTTCATGCATTTCTAACAATGCTTTTTCTGTTGTATCCCAATCGATACAACCATCAGTCACAGATTGACCATATACGAGATCACATAGGTTTTCAGGAATATCCTGACGACCGCCTTTAAGGTGACTTTCAACCATGATACCTACGATTGATTTATTACCATCAAGAATTTGCTCTGTGATGTTTTTGAGGACTAATGGTTGTAAGTATGGGTCTTTATTTGAGTTCGCATGACTGGTATCAATCATGATTTTGTTACTTACTTTTGCTTTAGCTAAAGCAGCCTCTGCATCAGCAACTGATGAAGCATCATAGTTTGGTTTACCATTACCACCACGTAAAACAACGTGCGCATAAGGATTACCATTGGTATTGATAATTGCAACCTGACCATTTTCATTTAAGCCGAGGAAGCTATGACCGTGCTTAACCGATTGCATAGCATTGGTCGCAACCGTTAAACCACCATCTGTACCGTTTTTAAACCCAACAGGAGATGATAAGCCTGAAGACATTTCACGGTGTGTTTGGCTTTCTGTAGTACGTGCACCAATCGCAGACCAAGAAATTAAATCTTGATAATATTGCGGTGAGTTTGGATCAAGTGCTTCAGTCGCACATGGCAAACCTTTTTCATTTAATTCAAGCAAAAGACCACGACCAATATGTAAGCCTTTTTCAATATTGAAAGAGTCATTCATATCTGGATCGTTGATTAGACCTTTCCAACCGACTGTCGTACGTGGTTTTTCAAAATATACACGCATCACAAGGTATAAAGTATCTTTTACTTTTTCACTTAATTCTTTTAAGCGATCAGCATATTCATTTGCAGCTTTAACATCATGGATTGAACAAGGTCCAATCACCACAAACAAACGTTTGTCATTGCCGTCTAAAATATTACGTACAGTTGCACGTCCTTGTAACACAGTTTGAGATGCAGCTTCAGATAAAGGAAGATCAGCTTTCAGTTCCGCAGGGGTAATTAAGGTTTGAATGCTTTTAATATTAACGTCGTCGATATCTGGCTGAGAAACTGGATTTGACTGTAGAGTATTCATTGCTGTCACAAATTCAATCGAAAGAAGAGGTTATTTTGTCTACGAATATAGCATGAAAAGCCGATTGATTAACTATCCATTCGCAAAAATTGCGGAAAACAATCGGCTTTTTCAGAATTAAACCATACTAGATGAATGGCTTGTTTGTTGAACAACAGCAACTTTATGGGTTTCAACTGGTTTAGGTTTTGCCTTAACTGGATTAACCATAAAGTTAACACCAAGGGCAAATAATGTAATACCTAAGATTCTGCGAATAAGTCTTTCTGGCATACGCGAACTAATTAAAGTTCCGACAATGATTGCAGGAATAGAACCAACAAGTAACCACATTAATAAATGAAAGTCGACATTACCTGAAGACATATGACTTAAACCAGCAACAGCGGTTAATAAGACAGCATGTACGACATCTGAACCAATAATACGGATCATCGGTAAGTTAGGAAACATAATTACGAGTGCCATAATCCCGAAAGCACCAGCGCCTACAGAAGACAGGGTAACGAAAATACCTAAAACCATGCCCATGATAAAGATATATAAGCGTTTATGCTGGAGTGCATGTTGCTCACTTTCCATATTTGCTTGTTCACGATTACGGAAACGATCAAAGAACTTTTCAATTTGGCTACGAAATACAATCGAGATACCTGTCAAAGTCAACATAAAGCCTAAGACCATAGTCAGCACAGCTTTATAGTGCGTTGATTGGCTTAAATAGTGTTCTAAAACCCAAGATGTGGCAAAAGATGCAGGAATACTTCCAAGTGCAAGCCAAAGTACAATTGGCCATACAATATTTAGTTTTTTAGCATGTACCATTGAACCGCAAAATTTAGAAATAGAGGCATATAGCAGGTCTGTACCGATTGCAATATGAGGTTCAATTTTGAATAAACTAATCAAAATGGGGGTCATTAATGAGCCACCACCAACACCAGTGATTCCTACACAGAAACCAACCAAAACCCCAGCTAGAATAAATTCAACAGGACCAAACATAATCAATATGCCTAAATATGCAAAAACCAGCATATCTTATGCTTTTTTTAGATAACTCGTTGTGATGAATAGTGATTTGCTTATGCAAAAAAAAGCTAAAGAATGTCGATGACGGTATAAAAACTGACTGAATTACACAGCCATGTTTCATTAATTTGCACTTATGAGTTCGTCGAGTAAATCTTAGTTTGATCAAAGTGACGTAAAATAATTAATTGAAAAGTAGAGTGATTTAAACATTCTCTATTTTGCTAAAATTTTATTTTTGTTAGGTTTTAATTCATTAACCCATAACACAAGTAGAAATGTAATCGGTGTCGCAAATAGCCACCAACTTACAAATCCTATAGCGTTTCCATATTCAAGACAAAGCAAATCGTAGTAGTGGTTGCGCAAATGTAGCCATATGTAGACCATAAACGCCTGCATTTAAGGTTGCTACAGGACTATTATTTCTTGTGTTGCCTAAAATTTTTCCAGCACCATTTAAGGTAATTTGTGTTTGATTTAAGGTAATGGAATGATATTCTAATAGGAGAATAAATATCAAATGAAAATGATTATTGTTAATATTAATAAATTGAAAATAAACTCGCAATCATTTAACTATCGTTAATCAAGATAGTTTTTAAATTAATTGGATAGCTTATTATGATTCGATGTAAAATCATTTTGTTAGAATCATTCAAATATTTCAGTGGGGCATTGGTCTTGTTAAAGCAAAAACTAAAAATTGGTATCGTGGTGGGAGAAGTTTCTGGAGATACTCTAGGAGTGAAACTCATGCGCAGTTTTCGCGAACAAGGAATTGATGCTGAATTTGAAGGTATTGGTGGTCCACAAATGATTGCTGAGGGTTTCCATAGTTATTATCCAATGGAAATTTTATCAGTAATGGGCATTGTTGAGGTTTTGAAAGATATAAAGAAGTTATTTGCTGTACGTGATGGTCTAGTTGAACGTTGGACTGAACATCCAGTGGATATTTTTATTGGAATTGATGCACCTGATTTCAATTTACGTCTTTCTAAAACAATAAAAGAAAAGAATTTACCAATTAAAACAGTTCAATACGTAAGTCCATCTGTTTGGGCATGGCGTCAAGGGCGGGTACATGGTATTAAACGTAGTATAGATTTAGTGTTGTGTTTATTCCCATTTGAAAAAACATTTTATGAAAATTACGATGTTCCAGCAGCTTTTGTTGGGCATCCACTAGCCAAACAATTACCTTTAAAAAATCCAATTGTAGAAGCAAAACATCAGCTTGGCTTATCTGCACATGAAATGCACGTTGCTTTATTACCAGGAAGTCGAAGAGGTGAAATTGACAGACTATTGCCTTTGTTAATTGGGGCTGCGGAAATACTACATAAGAAATATCCTGAACTAGAGTTTCTGATTCCAGCAATCAATGATGCTCGAAGACAACAAATTGAACATGGTATTCAAAATTTAGATGTAACTTTAAAATCAAAAATTTATATTTTAGAAAATACCGATGCTGAATCTAAAATAGGTCGTATGGTCATGAATGCGAGTGATATTGTCGCACTAGCATCGGGAACTGCGACACTTGAAGCAATGTTATTGCATCGCCCAATGGTGACTTTTTATAAGTTGCATTGGTTAACTTATATGATTGCTAAGTTTCTCGTTAAGATTCCATACTACTCTTTACCTAATATCATTGCAGGTAAAAAAGTCATCCAAGAATTAATTCAAGCTGATGCAACACCAGAACACCTTGCTTCTGAAATTGAAAAATTAATGGATAATGAAACAGCACATATTCAGATGATGCAACATCTAAGTATGCACAAACAATTAATCTCAGGAGATACTGAAAATCCTGTTGATGCAATTCTGAATTGTTTAAAAACAAATTAAGTTAAAAAAGGTCGCATCTCAAATGCCACCTTATCATTTACGCTCTTAGAATCATTTCATAGCCTGTGTATTTACGAATATTGATGACACCAATATCGAGTAATAAATATTGCCCCTTAATGCCATGTAAAACACCACGAATTTTGGGTGTTTTATCCAAATTTAAGGACTTAATTTTTTCTGGATATTGTTCAACTGGGTAAATAAATTCTTTAGGCAATTCATGTTCTAAAAATTCAAGTTCTTCATTGAATTCTAAGTTTTGGCTAAACTCATCTCGCATCGTTTGAATTTTTGGTGCAAATTCTTCCAAAATCTGGTCACGTTGCTCAATTAAATTTAATGGTTCAGCTTCACCTTTAAGGAGCTTACGCCAATCCGTCTTATCGGCAATTTGTGTACCAAATAAAGTTTCTAAATGACCAGATAAGCGGCGTGAACCAACTTTTAAAATGGGTAAAGCTTGGGTTGCACCTTGATCTAACCATCGAGTTGGCATATTAACGATACGAGTAATTCCAATTTTTAATGCGCTTGAATTAGCTAAATATACAATATGAGGTTGGAAACAAACCTTATGTGCAAATTCATCTTCACGACAAGTTCCAAGATGATAATGGCAAGTCTCAGGTTTCATAATACAAAGATCACATTCAGCTTTGGTCTTGAAGCACTTGAAACAGTGACCTTGTGAATATGATTTTGGAGTCTTTGCACCACACGAAGTACAAAAAATATTTCCAGTCCATTCAATTTCTAATTCTTGACCTAGTACGAAGGGTAGATCAGTTTCTGAACGATCTAATATAAATTTATATTCAACATTTGCCTTGCTGGTTGGTTGATCAGTTACACTATGCGTTTTGAGCGCTGCGTGCATTTTGTGACAAATGCCTTGTAGTTCCATCAATAAACTCTCATCTTTCTCAATCAAGGGTTGCAGTTATGGCTGAACAAAATGTCATCACTTCTATGCTAGACGATTTATCTAAAGAACAGCCCATTCATACTGCACTTTGTATCGGTCAGCAAATTGATCAAAATGCTGAAATTCAATGGCATCATTTTAACGTAACTGACTTTTTAAATCTGCCATTTACACAACGTTATGATTTAGGTTTTGTATTATTTGATACAGAGCAAATGCAAAACATCACTGAAACACATAAAGCGCAGCTTTTAGTGAAGTTACGCGACTTAATGGCAAAAAGGATTGTTGTTGTTAGTAAACGAAACGATGAAAAGCTATTGCGTTCACTAGGTTTTACTCAACTTATTGATAAAACTACTCATGATAGTGATTTTGCTCTATGGCAATTCAATATTTTAACTTACAAACATGTTCCTGATTGGTTTAACTCTAAATTTTGGGCAAATCCAGAAAATTGGAATAAATTTCGTTGGTGATTTCTTAGAGTTTACTGCGGCTCTGAATAAGCCGCAGTTATAAAATAATAATAAACTGATGAAATGTTCTTGCAAATTTTAACACTTTAACTTTGTTTTCATGTTGAAAAGCAGCGTATGCTTTTCGAATAAATAATTCTAACTGGAATATAAAAACCATGACAGATTTGACAAATATCGTAGAGATTTTAGCGAAACAGGCCTTAGGCGGTCAGCAACAATCTTCACAAAATAGTGGTTTGGGTGGAATTCTTGGCTCTGTTTTAGGGCAACTTAGTGGTCAACAACAAAACAATCAAAATCAGCCGCAAAGTGGTTTAGGTGGAATCCTAGGTTCTGTACTGGGTCAATTAGGTGGTGGTAATACTTCAACACACAGTAATGCAGCAGGTGGTAACACAACACAAACATTGTTAATCACCGTTTTGCCTTTAATTCTTGCATGGATTCAAAAACAGGGCGGTTTGCAAGGTGCATTGGATAAACTGAAAAATGCAGGTTTGGCAAATCAGGTACAAAGCTGGGTCGATCCTCAACAAGTAAATGCTCAAGATGTTCCAACCCAAAATATTCAAAGCTTGTTTGATGATCAAGATCTCGAACAGGTTGCTCAACAAGCACAAGCGCCAAAGCAAGAAATTTACAGTGCGATTGCGTCTGTATTACCTCAAGTGATTGATTCTTTGACTCCGCAAGGAAGTAATACCAATCCCCAAGAAGCAAATCAAGATATTCAACAAGTATTGAATTTGGTGAGTGGTTTTTTAAAAAGATAAGCATATAAAAATAAAAGGGCGTTTCGCCCTTTTATTTAACACTTCAAATAAACTTCTGATTAGAAGTTATATTCCATACCTAAACCAATAACAGTTTTCTTGTTATTGTCTTTCTGCCAGTCAATTTTTTGTTGAGCAACAACACCGTAGAAACGAGCTTGTTTATTGATATTGTAATCAGCACCTACACCGTATAAATCATTTTTACGATCTTCAAGACCATCAACTTCTGTTTTCGCAGAGATATATTCTGCTTTTAACTTCACTGGTGTAGAAGGAATGATATATGCAGCAGTTACACCGAAAGCGTTTTCTTTTAAGCCTTTGTATCCTACAAGTGTATCATCTGTAGGTTTCGCAGTTTGCCATAAACCACCGAATACTAAACCTTCAGCACCTACTTGAGATAAATCAAGTGAGCCAGTTACACGTACTGCATCTGTATATACACCAGATAAGCCATAAGCATTATACTTTGATGCAACTGCAAAGTTACCTGCAACAGCTGCATTTAAACCAATATCTTTATTTTCGTAAGTTAGAGACGTTGAAACACCATCACCAAATCCATTACGACTACCTTTTTGACCACTTGCAGAGTTATCTAGAGGTATTGTTTGACCGTTTTTATCCTTAGTAGTTTCATTCTGTTCACCTTGTTGGAACATAATGTTAAATGCTAAACCAGCCAATAATTTTTTATCAGTTTCAAAACCAATAACATTGTTAAGACGATCTTCACCTGCTAATACAGCTGTCATATCAAGATCATTGTGGTCATTGAAAATATCTTGGTTATTACCTGCAGCTGTTTTAAAGTAAGAATCAAATTTACCAATTTTTAATGTTGCAATACCATCAGATTTAAGGCCAACAAAACGATTACGTTGTGTTAATTCCTTACCATCTTTATCTTCACTGTCAGCATTTAATTGCCATTCTGCTAAGTAAACAGCTGAAAGGGTATTCGTTAACTTTTCTTCGCCTTTCACACCAAGACGAGAAGCATTGGAGTTAATTTTTGTTACGCTTTCATCTTTAAAGCCATTCTTGTCGATTTGATCTAAAGTCACATTGAGCTTACCATACAATGTAGGTGCTGCTTGCGCTGCATTCATGGCTAAAGTTGCTACAGTAGCAGCAAGAAGCAATTTTTTCATTGAGATTTCTCCAAACACTTTTTGTAAATGGCTGATGCCTTAGTTACTGTTATAAGCTTGCTTGTGTACATAAAGTTACACAGCTCACTGACTTGTATGCAGTATCGGTAAACTTTGTGACAGATAAGTGAAAGAAAAATGACAGTTTGATGACGATTCATATTTAGTAATAATTATATTTGTTATTGATTTTTATATATTTAATAAATAAAAATGGGGCGAAAAGCCCCATCGTATGGATAATTTTTTACTTACAGCACTGCTTTAATCTTTTCAGCAAAGGCTTTAATCTTTTCTTGATCACCCATTTGTGCTGCATGACGACCAAGTTCATGAACTGAGCTAGGAATCAAATGGAAGTGCACATGTGGAACTGTTTGCCCAGCAGCAACTCCTGAAAGTTGCATTAGTACGATCCCTTTAGCATCTAAAGCGGTTTCAATTGCTTTAGCTATCTTTTGAACAATTTGAATCGTATAGGCTGCTGCATCAGCAGGTAAATCCATCAAAGTAACAGCAGGTGTTTTAGGAATAACTAAAGCATGACCATCTGCTTGAGGCATAATATCCATAAAAGCGAGGACCTGATCATCTTCATAGATTTTGATTGCAGGTAGTTCGCCTCTTAAGATTCTTGCAAAAATATTTTGGTCATCGTACGCCATGATTAGTCCTTTAATATAATGAGATGAGAAGTTTTACTTTTCAGACAAAAGTAGAAAATAAACTGCTAAGACTTAAAAATAAGGCTTTTATTTGCAATTTAATTCTTTTTGACGCTCTTTAATTTCATCTAAGCGTTGTTGCTCTCTGTCAGAAAATTTAGGCTTTGTTGTATGGCAGTTTTCATTACCATATTTAGCCTTGGCATCTGCATCTTTAAAACAAAATCCTTTAGATGCATAGATGAGATTATAGTCATCTTGCAACTTTTTACATTCTTGTTCTGGTGTAGCTGCTTGAAGGTTAAAACCTGTAAGGCTTACCAATCCAGCAAAAACTGCAACCGCAAACTTATTCATGAGGTATTCCTCTAGTTAAAAGGCATGAACTCAAAGAAATTAAGAAAATATGTCTATTTTCACGATTTGACTTAAGTTCAACTACTAATATACGGTTTATCAATGAAATTTCAATGAAACTGTATTATTGGAGTGTAATTTTTATCCATAATTCATTCACACAACACATAAATACCTTATATATCAATAGCCTCTATTAAAAGTCATTAAAACAACTAATTATAGAGATTTTAATCTTACTTTTTCATAAGTCAGAGAAAATACCTATAGTACAAAGAATCAGTGTTTTAAAATAGAATCTAATAACGGCAAAAAATCATCCAAAGAATTTCTAAAATGTCATATAAATTTAAATAGACTATTGTGTGCTTATTGCAATTGTCGAGAATGATTCTTCTTTTTGGGGTGGTGGCTGTGAGATTGAATGAAAAAGTTGCTGCAATTGCTTTTTATGCAATTCTTTTCGTATCCATCATAATATTCGGTTTTGGGATTACATTTAAAGACAATATGATTATTGTAATTGGTATATCATTGTTTATGTGTGCATTTCTAGTAAAATCAGAATTTAAATTAGAAGTGTTATTTTGGAAAAATCGCTAACTAAAGTTAGATTCAGATAGGAGAATAGGGCTACTATAATATAACAACCTCTTCTCCCATTCCAATTCACCTAAACCTTGAGTTTTTTACTTTAGTATAATTTTTGTCCACCCTTCATACATTTTGACAGCAGAAGAAAAGTCGCTATTGGGTTCTGCAGTAAGGTTTGCTGCTTGAATCAAACTTTGGGTTAAGGCAAGTATAGGCGCTGGAAGCTTTGCATCATGTACTAAGTCTAAGGCAATCCCTGTATCTTTTGCCAATAAGGGCATGGCAAAGGTGCATGGAAATTCACGACTCAACACACGTTGAGGGAAGATATTTTCCGTCACGAGACTTTTGCCACTGGAAGCATTAATACAATTGAGTGCTGCATCTAGGTTTACACCATGTGCTTTGAGTGTACTAAATCCCTCGGCAACTGACCATAAATTGACAGCAAGCAACATATTGTTGATGGCTTTTACTGCAAAGCCTGCACCTGAATTGCCGACATGCTGAATCAATTTTCCAACGGCTGCCATTGCAGGATAGGCACGTTCAAAAGCATTAATGTCGCCACCTACCATAACCGTAAGTGTTGCATTTTCTGCACCAATGGTTTGTCCGCTAACAGGTGCATCGAGAAAATCGATATTTTGTATTTTTAATCGCTCTGCTAGACGGCGCGCTGCCTCAGGAACACCACTGGTGCAGTCAATCCAGATTGCTCCCGATTTAATCTCAGCACCATCAATCAAGGCTTCAACATCTGCACTGGTTGGCAGACATGAAAATATAACATCTGCCTGTACTGCCTGAGCTAGTTCAACCGCCGTGGTTCCATATTCTGTTGCATGTTGTTCAGCCTTACTAAAGTTTCGATTCCAAACGTAAACTTTTTCGAAATGCTTGGGTAGATGGGCTGCCATACGATAGCCCATAGCACCTAAACCGATGAATGCAACAGATTGAGTCATAGTTTACCTTTATATTGGAGTTGAGCGTTCTGATAACCAAGTTGTCAGTGTTGGCCAGAACTCAATTGAACTATTTTGACTAGACATTAAACCTAAGTGCCCGCCAGGTATCAAAGTAAACGTGACATCTTGACTATTTGTCAACTGTGTTAAAGGAAAAGCAGCCTCAGAAGTAACAAGTTGATCGCTTTTACCTGCACCTACCAATAAAGAACAATTGATGTTCTTCAGTTCAATCGTCTCATTCTTGAGTTTGATTGCGCCATGCTTCAATGGATTTTGTAGCCATACATTAAACAGCATGTCCTGATTGATACCACCTGGATAGTCAATCATGTTATTCAGGAAATGGCTGAGTGTGGCATCTTCCTGAACCAGCTTGAGATTATCAAGATTTTTGAGCAATTGAATATTGCCATCAATCCAACCCTTAGGATCTAACAATTTAAAACCTAATGAGTTTAAAAAACCAGGTGAATGAATCATCAACTTAGGTAAACGGTTATAGATATAATCTTTGATGGTTGGGTTACGCGTCGTAATATATGCCAGTGTTTTATATAATTTTCCGATATAACCCGATGCATAACTATCAATCGGGCTACCTAAAACAATTAAATTTTTAACCGCATTTGGCTTGTGTCGAGCAGTGTAAAGTGTGACAAAAATTCCAGCCATACTCCAACCATGCAAAGAGATTTTTTCAGATTTAGAATGCTTTTGAATCGCCTCAATACAACGTGGAATAAATTTATCTATAAATGATAAAAAATTCACTTGGTAGTTTTTGTAAGTCAACTTACCCCAGTCAATTAGATAAACATCAAAACCACTTTCTTGAAAATGTTTAATCAAAGAGCGGTATGGATATAGATCATAAATATCCATGTTGATGGCAAGAGGAGCTGTAAATACCAATGGCTCTTTGTAACGTTTGTTCTCAGAAGCATAAAAACGAACACGAGTTTGTTTAAATTCAGCAATCACTTGATAAGCTGTCGATTGTGATAATACAAGCTTATCTGCATCGAAGACACGCATAGCTAGATGTTTAAAATTTATTTTTTGCTGTTCTACAAGTGATTTCATCTTTGAAAGTCTCATCATGAGTCAAGATTGCACGAAGTCTAAGCGATAATTTCATCTTATGCCTTGACCTTAAATACGTTAGGCGCTCAAAATGTTGGCATATTTAAACACCTGATCATAAGGCATACAAAACGATGAATCCAAGCGATGATTTAGAATACCAACTTGAAACACTGGCTATTCGCACAGGGCATGATCGTACCTTTGAAGGGGAACATAGTGAACCTATCTTTTTAACATCTTCTTTTGTTTGCGAAAGTGCCGCAGATGCTGCTGCAAAATTTTCTGGGCAAATCGCAGGAAATACATACTCACGTTATACCAATCCAACAGTGCAAGCCTTTGAAAAACGTTTAGCAATATTAGATGGCGCAGAGCGTGCAGTTGCGACCAGTTCTGGTATGGCTGCTGTACATGCGATGTGTATGGCATATTTAAAAGCTGGCGATCATGTGATTTGTTCTCGCGCAGTATTTGGTTCAATCATTGCTTTATTTGAAAAATATGTTGCTAAATTTGCTGTAGAAGTGACTTTTGTCGATTTGGATGATCTTGAAGGCTGGAAACAAGCGATTCGTCCAAATACACGTATTCTCTTTATTGAAACACCCTCGAATCCTTTGGCAAAGGTTGGTGATATGCAAGCAATTGCAGATATTGCCCATGCCAATGGCGCATTATTTGCCGTAGATAACTGTTTTTGTACACCAGTATTGCAACAACCTATCAAGTTTGGTGCTGATTTAGTACTTTATTCAGCAACAAAATATATTGATGGTCAGGGGCGTGCATTAGGTGGTGCTGTAGTCGGTAAGAACGATTTGGTTGAAGAAATTAATGGCGTTGTGCGTACCCTTGGTAATTCAATGAGTCCATTCAATGCATGGATTTTCCTCAAGGGCTTGGAAACGCTCAGTATCCGTATGAAAGCGCACTGTGAAAATGCACAAATACTTGCGGAGTGGTTACACCAACATGAAAAGGTTGAAAAAGTGTATTACGCAGGTTTGCCTGACCATCCTGGGCATGAATTAGCCAAAAAACAGCAAAAAGGTTTTGGCGGTGTTGTATCTTTTGTCGTAAGAGGCGAACGTGAAGGTGCGTGGACGGTTATTGATAATACGCGCTTCTTATCGATTACCAGTAATTTAGGCGATGTTAAGTCAACAATTACCCATCCAGCAACCACCTCACATGGTAGAATGTCGCCTGAAGCCAAACAGGCTGCAGGAATTGAAGAAGGCTTAATTCGTGTTTCTGTTGGTTTAGAAGATATTAATGATATTATTCGCGACTTATCACGCGGTTTAGATTTAATTTAACGAGAGAAACTTATGAACATTAATATGCTCATGCAGCAAGCTCAGCGCATGCAAAAGGATATGGAATCCAATATTAAAAAAGCCAAAGAAGAGCTTGCAAAAACAGAAGTTCACGCTGAGGCGGGCGGTGGTTTGGTTAAAGTAACTATGACTTGCCGTAATGTCGTTAAGCGTATCGAAATTAGCCCAGACTTATTACAAGATGAAGCTGATATGATTGAAGATCTGATTGCTGCTGCGATGAATGATGCAGCACGTCAAGCCGAAGCTATTTCTGAAGAAAAACTTCAAAGTGCGAACTCAGGTATGGGCTTACCACCAGGTTTATCTGGTTTATTCTAAGCCAAAAGTCTCTAAGTCTTTTGGTGAGGCTTAGAGAACCTTTTTTATAAATAATAGAGTTGATCTGTGTTTAGTGAACGATTTGAACAGCTAGTTCAAGCATTGCGTATTTTACCAAGCGTTGGCCCAAAATCTGCACAACGGATGGCATTACATTTGTTGATGAAAAATCGTGAAGGTGCTTTTTCATTATCTTATGCATTACATGAGGCTTCGAGCCATATTCACGAATGCCATATTTGTCATTCATTAACTGAAAATGAAATTTGTGATATTTGTGCGTCTGTAGAAAGAGATGAGCAATTGCTTTGTGTGGTTGAATCTCCAGCTGATGTCATGGCAATCGAACAAAGTGGAAGCTTTAGAGGAAAATATCATGTACTTGGTGGTCATTTGTCTCCATTGGATGGAATAGGTCCTGAAGAAATTGGTATTCCATATTTGATTCAACGATTAAGCCAAGGACAGATTGAAGAAGTAATTTTAGCAACTAATGCCACCGTGGAAGGTCAAGCGACAGCACATTACTTAGTTGAAGCAACGAAACATTTGCCAATTCACATCACCAGAATCGCACAAGGCGTGCCACAAGGTGGCGAATTAGAATATGTCGATAGTCATACGTTAAGTCAAGCGGTACATAATCGTATGAAGATGAAATAATTTTATATTTATTGTAAATTCATGCTATTAATTTAAACAAATAATTCACTTTTACATTTTGTCTAACATTATTTTAGGTATATTTGCTTTAATTTATGGCAGTATAAGCAAACGAAAAGGATTTTCGTTTTTGATGAATAGAATAGGAGTAATTTCATGTTTTTCATGTGGAATAGTGATTAAATTTTTCTTTGTAGGTTTAATTTAGTTTCGTTTCAGCAAAAACTGTATTTTTACAGTCGTATTGCTATTGTTTTTTATTATTTTACTTGAGCAAATATGTTTCAGTTCATTCAACAGCAAAAAGACCTTGCTGTTCTCCTCAGTCAAATGGAACAATGTTCTACCTACGCACTTGATACTGAGTTTATTAAGGTTGATACCTTATATCCAAAACTTGGGGTATGCCAGATTAATTGTAATGGTCAAATTGCTTTACTAGATGGAGTAGCACTTGATTTAGAGCAGTTTTGGCAGAAGGTTTTTACTGCACAGCAGAATATCTTTCATGCTTGTGGCGAAGATATTGATTTAATTTATCATTATGCAGATCAAAAACCATTAAAAAATGTATTTGATACGCAGATCGCAATGGCATTTCTTGGTCATGGGCTTCAGGTAAGCTATCAAAATGCATTAAAAACCTGCCTAAATATTGATATTGATAAGGATCAAACTCGCTCAGATTGGTTGGCACGTCCTTTAAGCCAAGAGCAAATTAATTATGCCGCAAATGATGTCTTATATTTGACAAAGCTCGCTGATACATTAAAACATGATTTACAGCGTAAAGGGCTTTATCAATATGTTTTGGAAGATTGTCAGAATTTAACGAAAGAAATTGCGATAGAAACTCCATTGACAGAGCTATATACCGATATTGGTAATTATCGCCATTCACGTCGTGAGTTAATGCAATTACAGCAGCTCAGTATTTGGCGTGAGCAAATTACCAAAGCCATGAATCAACCACGTAGTTTTGTTCTCAAAAATACAACAATGCTAGATTTAGTGGAAAAAAATCCACGTAATAATTTCCAACTTGCCCAAGTTAAAGATATTCGCCCAAACATTGTACGTGAACATGGCAAAACCATATTAGATTTATTAAAGTTTTTACCACCTGAAGATGAATGGCCATTAAGAATGGCAAGACCAGTGAAGAATAATTCTAAAGAAGTTGCGCCTCAAATTGATGCTTTAATCGATGGAGTCGTGTTTGAAACTGGCATTCCTAAAGAAGTTTTACTACGTAAGAAATGGCTGAATGCAATTTATGAATATGTTGTATTCCATTTAGAAGAGCAAGAATTGCCGAGTTATTTGTTAGGCTGGCGCTACGATATCTTAACCAAGCCATTGGTGGCATTACTGCGACAAGATATTGAATATTTGGCGGCGCAAATGAAGTTAGCTAGGTAAAATAGTTCAGCTGTGAAAGACGACTGTTGCGTTAACATTCGTTAATGTACCTAGTTTTTTTTTCATGTATGCTGTTTAAAGTCTGTTGGAATAAAAATGACCAATAGTCTCTAAGATTGATACGAGTTGTGAGTAAACATGCACTGCGATATTTATAGATCAAGCAAAAAAGACGAAATGTATATGTATATTGCTCGTCCAAATTATTCTGCAGATCAGGAATCAGAAAATCCATTTGAGTCTGTTCCTGAGAGTGTCTTACAAGCTTTTGGAAAAGCTACTTTTGTAATGCATTTGGAACTTCATAGTGAGCGCAAACTTGCACGTGTAAATGTATTGCATGTCTTAGACTCATTACAGACCAAAGGCTTTTTTATTCAAATGCCGCCAGAAGGACTTATTAATCCAAATGCGGTAGAACCAGAGGGTTTGCGTGGTGCTTGAAACGATAACTGCAATATGGTCTCACATTCTATCTGTATTGGATCAATTCCCTGAAGAGAATGTTGCGATTATTGTGTATGTTACAGGTGCAATGATTGCATTATGGTGTTGGTATCGTTTGATGTCACGTATGCCTAATCCAATAGGCGGAATTCTTTGGATTATTGTTTTTGCAATCCTTGCTACACCAACAATCTCTGAAGGTCCCAATTCAGAATTAGCACCTGCTATTTTTGGTTTGATTTTTGGTGTGCTCACAAAAGAGCATGTTTTAATCTGGTCAAATTTATCTTTGATTCTCTTTGTCATTGGTACAGGATTATTGATCGGCTTCTGCTGGTCAAAATACAGTGCAAATAAACTTGCACGTTCGGTTTAGATATTCACATAAAGTTAAAGAAAAATAAGGTTTTCAAATGTCTGCTGATACACAACACTTCACTGGTACAGATCAATATATTGCAACTGACAGCCTGAAACTTGCGGTAAAAGCCGCGCGTGCTTTACAAAAACCATTATTGGTGAAAGGTGAGCCAGGTACAGGTAAAACATTACTTGCAGAACAAGTTGCAGAAAGTTTAGGTCTAAAACTAATTACTTGGCATATCAAATCAACAACCAAAGCTCAGCAAGGTTTGTATGAATATGACGCAGTTTCTCGCTTGCGTGATAGCCAGTTAGGTGATGACCGAGTCTATGACATTAAAAACTATATTAAACCGGGTAAATTGTGGGAAGCATTTACGAGTGAAGAACGTTGTGTATTGTTAATTGATGAAATTGACAAAGCAGATATCGAGTTCCCGAATGACTTATTGCATGAACTCGACAAAATGTCGTTTTATGTTTACGAGACTGGTGAAACCATTACCGCAACACAACGCCCAATTGTGATTATTACTTCGAATAATGAAAAAGAATTACCAGATGCATTCTTGCGTCGCTGCTTCTTTCATTATATTGAATTTCCTGATGAAGCAACGATGCGTGAAATTATTGCAGTGCATTTTCCAAATATTTCGAATACTTTGGTCAGTGAAGCATTGCAAATATTCTTTAAATTACGTGAAGTCACGAATTTAAAAAAACCACCATCAACGTCAGAGTTAATTGACTGGTTAAGCTTGCTTATGGCAGATGATATGCCTGAAGACGTATTGCGCAATCATGATAAATCTAAAGCAATCCCACCATTGTACGGCGCGTTAATCAAGAATGAACAAGATGTTCAATTACTTGAACGTTTAGCTTTTATGTCACGCCGCTAAGAGTGTTTACCAATGTTTGTACGATTGTTTTACACCTTACGTAAATATGGTGTACCTGTAACAACTCGTGAGCTGATTGATCTCAACCAAGCGGTTGCTTCAGGCCTGGTATTTGCAGATCAGGAAGAATTCTATCAGTTGGCTAAAACAGTTTTAGTCAAAGATGAACGTTTCTTTGATAAATTCGATCGTGCCATGAAAGATTATTTTGATGGCATTGAAACTTTTGATTTAGATGAGTTACTTAAACAAGTTCACAAGTTACCTAAAGACTGGTTTGACCTAGAACTGTTAGAAAAACATCTGACACCAGAGCAACGTGCTGAGCTACAAAAAGCAGGTTCTTTAGAAGAACTGATGAAAATGTTGGAAGAACGTTTACGTGAACAGCATAAAAAACATCAGGGTGGCAATCGTATGATTGGCACAGGCGGAACTTCACCTTTTGGTGCTTTTGGTGATCATCCTGAAGGTGTCCGAATAGGTGGGCCAGGGCGTAAACGTTCAGCGGTAAAAGTATGGGAGCAGCGTAAATACCAAAATCTTGATGATGATCAAGTTTTGGGAACACGTCAGATGCAAATTGCATTACGCCGATTACGTAAGTTTGCGCGTCAAGGCGCGGCTGAAGAGCTTGATGTTGATGGGACTATTCGTGAAACTGCTAAGCAGGGTATTCTGGATGTACAGCTCGTGCCTGAGCGCCGTAACCGTATCAAGGTACTGATGCTGTTTGATGTCGGTGGTTCAATGGATGCCTATATCACTGAGTGTGAAAAATTATTTAGTGCGGCGAAGTCTGAGTTCAAAACCTTAGAATATTTCTATTTCCATAATTGTCTCTATGATTATGTTTGGAAAGACAACCATCGCCGTAGTTCAACTCGTATGAATACATGGGATTTGTTCCATACTTACGGTCGCGACTATCGTGTAATTGTTGTCGGTGATGCCAGTATGGCACCATACGAACTCAAGTCGGCAGGTGGTTCAGTTGAATACATGAATGATGAGTCGGGCGAAGTATGGCTTAGACGTTTACGTCAGCATTTTGACAAAACCGCTTGGTTAAACCCTGAAATGGAAGGTTACTGGCATTACACCCAGACCATTAACTGGATCAAAGAAATTTTTGAAAATCATATGTACCCAATGACACTAAAAGGCATTGAAGATATGACGCGTTATTTGTCACGTTAAAAATTCATATGAATACTTTATAATGACCGCTTCTGTATAGAGGCGGTTTTTTTTCTGTTAAATAGATGCTAATCCCGTTAGAATAAAGCGTTTTTGCAATTAGCACTTTTGGAGACGCCTAAGTGGAGCGACCTACAATCAGCCCTGAACATTTACAAGAAGCGGCTGAAAATTTAGTAACCATTCGAGATTTTATTCGTTTTGGTGTAACCGCACTTCGTCAACATGATGCACACTTAGGTCAAGGTACTGAAGATTATTTTGCGGAAAGCTCTGCACTTGTTTTGCAAACACTGTCCCTAGAATGGAAAGCTGATGCAGAAATATTAGATGCAAAATTACTACCAACTGAAAAAGCAGAATTTTTAAGTCTATTAGAACGTCGCATCAATGATCGTATTCCAACCTCATATTTATTAAATTTGGCATATTTCTGTAATAAACCTTATTATGTAGATGAACGTGTACTGATTCCGCGTTCGCCAATTGCTGAATTGATTGAACAACGATTTGCACCATATTGTTTGAATGAAAATGGTCAAATGCTCGAAGCATTGAATAATTTACCAGAAAACACGAATCCGAAAACGCCACAACGTATTTTAGACATGTGTACGGGTTCTGGCTGTATTGCAATCGCTTTAGCTTATGCATTCCCAGATTCTGAAGTCGATGCAACTGATATTTCCAAAGAAGCTTTAGAAGTTGCATCAATTAATGCTGAACACCATGATAAGCAATATCAAGTTGCATTACTTGAGTCTGATTTGTTTGCAAAAATTCCTGCTGAAAATCAATATGATTTAATCGTAAGTAATCCTCCATATGTAGACGCAGAGGATATGGCAGATTTACCAGAAGAATTCTTACACGAGCCTGAGCTTGCACTTGCTGCTGGTCAAGATGGTTTGGATTTAGTTCGTAAAATGTTAGCGCAAGCTGCTGACTATTTGACAGAAGATGGTTTAATCATCATTGAAGTCGGTAATTCAGAATGGGCGATGCGTCAAAACTTTAATACTGTTGATTTCCATTGGCTTACATTCCAAAAAGGTGGTTCTGGTATTTTTGCATTAACTGCGGAACAATGCCGCCGTTATAAAGATATATTCCAGCAATCTATTCAAAATTAAGGGGCTGAAAATGGCAGGCAATAGTATTGGTCAACTTTTTCGGGTAACCACCTGTGGTGAATCACATGGTGCTGGCTTGATGGCAATTGTAGATGGCGTACCACCGGGACTAGAACTTTGCGAAGCAGACTTGCAAAAAGATTTGGATCGCCGTAAGCCGGGTACTTCTAAGTTTGCAACGCAACGTAAAGAGCCTGATCAAGTTGAAATTATTTCTGGTGTTTTTGAAGGCAAAACTACGGGTACATCAATTGGTTTATTGATTCGTAATACAGATCAAAAATCAAAAGACTACGGTAATATTGCCCAAACATTCCGTCCTGGTCATGCTGATTATACCTATACTCAAAAATATGGTTTCCGTGATTATCGTGGTGGTGGTCGCTCAAGTGCACGTGAGACAGCAATGCGTGTTGCGGCAGGTGCGATTGCTAAAAAGTATTTGGCAGAAAAATTTGGTATTGATATCCGCGGGCATGTAACACAGATCGGGAATGAAATTGCAGAAAAGTTAGATTGGGCTGAAGTGCCAAATAATCCATTTTTCTGTGGTGATGTTGATGCAGTTCCTCGCTTCGAGCAATTAGTCACAGCATTACGTGAGCAAGGCACTAGTTGTGGTGCAAAACTCGAAATTATTGCTGAAAAAGTACCCGTCGGTTGGGGTGAACCTGTATTTGATCGTCTCGATGCAGATATTGCTCACGCTATGATGAGTATCAATGCGGTTAAAGGCGTTGAGATAGGGGATGGTTTTGCAGTTGCTGGACAGTTTGGTCACGAAACTCGTGATGAATTAACCACAGATGGTTTCCTTGCAAATCATGCTGGTGGAATTTTAGGTGGTATTTCAAGTGGTCAAACGATTCGTGTCGCGATTGCTTTAAAACCAACCGCAAGTATTACCACTCCTGGTAAAACCATTACAATTGATCGAGAAAACACAGATGTGTTAACCAAGGGTCGTCATGATCCTTGTGTGGGCGTTCGAGCGACTCCAATTGCTGAAGCAATGTTAGCAATTGTTCTAATGGATCATTTTTTAAGACATCGTGCTCAAAATGCTGATGTTGTAGTTCCATTCCAACCAATCGAGCCATAATTTTAATTTTTCACATACTTGCGACACTTTGCGCGCAAGTATGTTTTTTAATAATAAAAAATTCATCTTATAAAGTCTCAGAAATTACATTTTCACTCGTTGCAACATGATATTGATTTCTACCATTATTTTTTGCTACATACAAAGCATGATCTGCTTGAGAGATAAACTCTGATAGGCTGTCATTAAGATGAGGAGTTGTTGTTGCAACACCCACACTGATCGTTACATATTTAGAGACATTACTTCTAGGATGTGCAATCCCTATATTTTGCATTAATCCCATTAAACGTTGAACTTGTATCAGTGCTTGATCTTTATCCGTCATGGAAAATAAAAGTAAGAACTCTTCACCGCCATAACGTGCCGCAAGATCTCCACTTCGCGATGAGATTGAACCCAGCAAAATGGCAATTCGTCTAAGACATTGATCCCCCTGAATATGGCCTAATGTATCATTGTATAGTTTAAAAAAATCGATATCGATCATCATGATTGTGATAGGAACTTCATGACGGATTGAGCGTTTCCACTCATTTTCAAGCACTTCATCGAGGTATCTACGGTTCGCTAAACCAGTTAAAGCATCTTGTTGAGATAAAATTGAAAGTTGTTGCGCCTGACGCATAAGCTCTAATCGATTTAGTTCGATCATACAGTCTTGTAGATAATTCTCTCTATGTTGCCGATCTATTGCATAAGCTAAAGCCATTCCTAGAAAGCTACTAAAAGTATAAGTTCGATTTAAGTAAGTCCAATCAATTGATCCATTAAGCCAAACACTAATGGCAATACCAATTAAACCACCAGACCAACCAGCAAACATCGCTGTATAAAATCGCATACCAACGAAGCCATATATAATGACCACGGCATACATCATGGCAGCATGAAAAAGAACGTTATTCTGGCCATGTTCAAATACATTAATTAACGTGAAAGTAAGAGCGACGGCACCTATAGAGCCTAAGCAAACATAGTAATCAAACCATCTATTCATTGATGGAATGAAAGCAAGTAACCATGCAAAAACAATTATCATGCCGACCCAACCGTAGTACGCGACCCATGCAGTGCGTAGCTCTGTAGGTAGAACTTGATAAGTACCAAAACTTAAATATAAATAGAAGAATAGAATGATTGGTGCACGGTAACGGAATTCATGTGCAGCTTCATTTTTATACTGATCTTTATAAATGACTTCTAATTCTTTAGGAAACCAAACTAAATTTAGTCCGCGAGAGATTAACAAGTCAATCTGTTCTTGCCCGAGTAAGTTGGATGCTTTTAACTTCATCTTAATTCTCATCGCCCCCAATGTTCTTATAAATGTAAATAGGGATTGTTAACTACGTTACACTGTATTAAATAAAATGTGTATTGGATTATATAAAATTAATCATTTTTTATGATAATCAGATTTTATTGCCTGTATTCTATATTTTTCGGGTGTAATATGAATGTATTAGCAACTAATATAATGATTAAACTTAATAAAATGCTGAACAGATAAAAAATATTACAAATTAAATAACAATCATTGTATATTAATTGTATTACGATTAAATCTAGCTATAAAAATAAGCAGCAATCGTGGAAAATAATTGAAATAAGTCATACGAAATAGGATGGATCGAAATGACTGTTATGAAGCAATATGCAACAAAACTAGAAATAACACCTCACTCAGAATGGGCACAACAATTTTGGGATGAACTTGTTCCTGCAAAAGAACGAGTAAGCAAACACCCTTTATTTTTAAATATGGCAAGCGGTAGCCTAAATTTAGAATGCTTTCGGTCAGCATTATTAAATTTTTATCCTTTGGTTGCTCATTTTCCATCATATATGGCAGGTGCTTTAGCTAAAGCGACGGCTTTTTCTTTAGATGGTGTAACTGAGACTAGAGATTGGTTAATTCAAAATATCAAAGTTGAAGAAAGACATTTACATTGGTATCAAGATTGGGCGAAGGGTTTTGGCATAACGACTGAAATGTTGAATGAAGTTAGACCACCAGTAGCAATGAATGCAGTCAATCATTTTTTATGGGATGTAAATTTTAGGGGAAGTTTAGCGGAGAGTATTGCTGCAACAAATTTAGCAATAGAGTGGGCGACAGGGGATTGGACCATTCATGTTTATAAAGGAATACAAGCTTATACAGAAACACCAGAAGTAAATATTAATAAAAGATCATTGGCATGGTTAAGAGCTCATGCACACTATGATGATCTACATCCTTATGAAGCGATGGAGCTGATTAAGAGATTATGCGACAAAGATCCAGTTTCTCAGAGAAAAGCTTTTTTAGCAGCGAAAGAAGGCTTGGCTTATTATGAGCTGGCTTTAGATGAGTGTTACAAGTTACAAAATAATAATTAAAAATACCGAATAAACTGCTATTTAGTTGGGGTACTAAGTAGCAGTTTTTATTTAATTTTTTTAAACTGAATTCATTTTATCGTAGAAATTCTTTAATTTAGGGAACTCCAGTGGCGCGTTAACTTGTCTAGATTAACTATGTATTTTTCAAAACGAATAAGAATTTTTTCTCGTTCTTCATCTGTGATATATAGGACATGGTAGGCAATAAAAGTTTGGTGCTGATCAATATCATTTAATATTTAATAAAGAACTTCTAAAGCAGAATTACAGCAATTTTTGTCGTTGAACCAAATCGCTAAGTATCTTAGTTTAACTGATAGAACTTTACAACGCCAACTTGCAAATGAAAAAACAACATTTCAAATCTTACTTAGTGAAAGCCGTCAGGCAAAAGCAAAAGCTCTTTTAAAAGAAAATAAATTATCCATTCAAGAGATTTCAAATCTTTTAGGCTATGCAGACATTTCTTATTTTTCACATGCTTTTAAAAAGTGGACAAATATGACGCCAAGTAACTATAGAATGCCAAAATAAAGAAAATAGACTATCCAACTAATGTTATAATAATTGCGCATAATGTATATTATGTTAAATGTAATATCTAAGACTGTGGCCTACACAACACTGTTTGTTGTCATAGCTTAGTAATGTGATGATCTAAGATTATACATCACGTTACTGAGCCATTGATCTCATTCTGATGGTTTAATAATCTTTCTCACAATGTGCTCATGAGTTGGTATGAGTCCTGCTTTCAATCCAAGTGGTTTAAAGACCTTATCTAAAACAGATTGAGTAAGTTTTCCTTTGTCTTGCTCAATATCAGTTAATGTCCTGCGACTTATGCCAACTAAATTTGCATATTGTTCCTGAGACATACTCAGAATGTTTTTTCGTAAATACGCCAATAATTGTCCTAATGTTATTTCATTCAATAAGTACTGCATATATAGATCAATAAGAACTTGCTGACGATCTTGAGTCTGATTTTTTATATTCATAATAGTTCCCATCTTTCTAATTTAGCTTCAACATAGTCGAATGAAAGCGCTGGCATCTCCACAATTTGTTTTGGTACACCTTTATCTATTAATCTTTGTTTTAGCCCAACAAGATTACTTGCCAAAGATTTTAATGTCGTTAGAGACAAATTCGGATCGCATAAATGTGCTAGCTTTTGAGTAATTTGCTCCCATCGATATTCTCCTCCTTCCTCATAAGGACTTCCCCAAGTTGTTGACCGTGTAACAACCTCTGGGTCAGCTTTCATTGGAGCGAAATCATAAATTGGAGCAAGCGAAATTTTGCCAGATTTTTTTAGAAATGAAGTATTTCGTCCATGATTATCAGAATTACCAAAAATAATATTCAATAAGTCTCTTTGTAACCATTCACAAATGAATTGTGTCGAATCAAATTCGGAATCAATAGATATAAGTAACTTACATAGATTTTCAATAACTTCAAAGTGATTGAGATGACTACCTGAAGCTTTATTTAATACAGAATAAATAGATTCAAGCCCATGACGATGCCATTGTTGATTGTGCCATTCGACATCAAATCTTGGCAGCCACAATGATGGATATTTTTCACCTTCGATCAGTTTCATTTCTGTTGTTTCAATGGTATTGAAACCCAACTCTTTAAGCTCTTGATAGTAATAGTATTCTGCTCTGAGAATATTACAGTCTATCTCAGCACGATTATTCCGAGGAAATTTAACTAGATAGTGTTGATCAGGTTGATCAAAGTTTTGTTGATAAGTATCAATCCAAATATTTTGATCTTTTGTAGCACGAATTAGTAATTTTGGAGCTTCACCACCCGCTCCTGTTGCACCACCACTAATTGCACCCATTTGCTGTGCATATTCAAGAAAATCTACATTTCGGTCAGCAACATCACTTTGACTAAAATAACGTAAATGCAGAGTTGATTCAGGATTGATTGGTGGAAGAGCTTCTTTTATTCTCAAATTGCCTACGGGTGCGATGCCACCTTTTTCTAATAAAATACTATCTTGCTCAGCATGCGTTAGTCTTTGTAGACCTAGAAAATTCACCCAATAACGGCGTGCAGCACCTGATGGAACAATATCATCTAAAAAACCAAACCATGAACTAGATTCATGTTTTATTAGTATTTGTATAGGTAGCGACAAACTACAGGCATGCTCATCTCGCTTGTCCAAATTGTGGATTGCGTATTCTAAATCGTAAGCTAATTCACTGGCACTTGCTGAGCCTAGTTTAGGTTCTAATAATGTTAGTTCAGCAATATCAAACCAACTTTGATCAAGTAACGCCTGTATTGTTAATTTTTTCATTGATGTAAATGAGCAATTATTTTCTCAAAAATACTCTCTTTTTTTATATTTGTGAATATATTTGCGCATAATTATTTTTTATGTAAGTTTTTGAGCATAAATTTGCTCATAACGATCTGTGGAAAATAACTTATTCAGTGTCTATTTAAAACCCTTTATTTCATTGTTATAAGGTATGAAAAATTAAATGTTTGAAAAATACTATTCCATCTATCGTTGTTAACGTGATCGAACTGTGTATCATTAAACATATTTTCTTTTTGATAAACTTCTTTGTATGAAGAATGCATTTTCTAACCACAAACAAATTAGCGTGGTTTCTAGTTTCTCCGAACTTGTCGGTTCTAATTTTCAAGGAGATAGAAATGCGATTTGTTGGTATAGAAACCTGAATGGAGATTTTCAAGAAATCGTAAAACAGCTTGAACTAAAGGAAAATATCACTGAGGTTTCTGTTGATGATTTATTGGCTTTGCAACTTTCCGAACAAGGTCATTTAGCAAGAGAAATCATCTTAAAAGATATGCAGCTATTAAGTGATTTCGGAGCTTCACCTACCCTTAACTTAATTCAAAATTACGAACGTGATGATGAGTTAAATTTTATTTCAACTGATGTGTATTCATTTCATGTTGATCGTTCCCCTATCCCAACTGATACTTTTTTATGTACTTATTACGGCGCAGCAAGTGAAATTTTGCCAAGCGATCAAGTTAAGCAAAAAGTTTTGATTCCCGAAATCAGAGAGAAACTGAAAGAATTACATCATGGCTCAGAAGCTGAATTTGAAAGTTTTCTACAAGATTATTTCTTCGATTTACATTACCAGCCGCTTCCTGATGCAAGACCTTTAAACTTAGGTTTAGGACATCTTTGGCGTCTAGCAGTTGATCACCCAATGCAGCACGTTTTACCTTGTGTTCATAGGGCACCTATTGAAAATGAAGGCGAATATAGACTACTCTTAATTTGTTAATTATTTATATTTCAAATGGTTAAAAAATAAATCTATTAAACTCTAGTACATAAAAGCCCATAAATGATGGGCTTTTAATAGCCAGAAAGAGATTCACTTAATTCTAAAATATCCCTTTAAACAGGAAAAAACATCCGACAAACAACAGTAGTACAGCAAAGCATTTTTTTAACATTTGAGGTGATAAAGCATGTGCCACTTTGGCACCTAGCTTTGCAGTGAAAAAGCTCATCGCACTGATACCCAGAAATGCATAAATATGAACAAAACCAATGCTATTCGGAACATTTATTTGTTCTTTCATACCAAATAACATAAACCCTAGCGCACCTGCGATTGCGATAGGTAAGCCACATGCAGCAGATGTTCCAACTGCTTTTTGCATGACTACACCGTGATGATTTAAATAAGGTACGGTTAGACTACCTCCACCAATACCAAAAATTGCTGATGCTATGCCTATTCCTGTACCTGCGAACACCTGTTTAGTCGTTGATGGAAGGACTTTATTCTGATCTATTACTTTTTTGGCTCCAATAAACATTTGGTATGCAACCCAAATCACAAAAACACCAATAATTAGTTGCAAGTGTTCCCTTGATAATAGTCCTGCAATACCCGCACCAAAAAATGACCCAATGACTAAACCAGGAGTCAGATTTTTAAATACAGGCCAAATTACTGCATCATTTTTATTATGCGCCATTAATGAGCTGATAGACGTCACAATAATCGTGGCTAATGAAGTACCCAAAGCAAGATGCATCACAACTTCAGGATCATAGCCCATTTGTGTAAAGACAACATATAAAAGCGGTACAATGATCAGCCCACCACCTACACCAAAAAGTCCAGCAGCGAATCCCGCTAATGCACCTATAGCTAAAAAAATGATTAATTCCACGACATACTTACTTGATTGAAGGTTAATATTAGATGAATAGCGAATGTTGGTTTAAGCAACTTCAGTCTCACCTACTTGGTGATAAGCACGATTAAAATACACCAGACTATGTTCATGCTGACTTTTTTGAATAGCAACTGTACGGCAAATAAAAATAGTATGTGTTCCTACTTCCTGAATTTGTTCAATCTGACAATCAAAACTGACAAGAGCATCCTCTAAAACAGGCGCACCTGTTTTTAATTTAGTCCAAGTTCCATGTTTAAACCGCTCTTCAGACGTCAACTTAGAAGAAAACACATTAGAAATATGCTGATGTTGCGCGCCTAGAACATTCACAGTTAAAGTTTCATTTTCAATAAAATGTGCATGTGACCTAGATGCTGTATTCATACACACCAATAATGTCGGAGGTGTATCCGTAACGCTACATACAGCAGATGCGGTAAATCCATGACGACCAGATGCTCCCGCTGTAGTCACCACATTCACTGCACTTGTCAGTAAAGACATCGCATTTCTAAAGTCATTTGCTTCAATCATCATCTGATTCCTAAATTGAACTGTAGCTTTTCTTTAGATTAAGACCTAACACACACTTGCGTCACATTTGCACATCTAAATCATTTCAAACCGAATGGGCTGCTAACTAAATTAATAAGTAGCCCATTCGATATTTCCTAATTGCTAAATACTAAACGGCGAGCTCTTTTCGGATAATTTCTGCACCTGCACTTAAGGCATTCAGCTTGCCGCGTGCTACTTCACGAGATAAAGGCGCCATTCCACAGTTAGTAGATGGATAAAGTTTATCGGCATCGACAAACTGAAGCGCTTTGCGTAGCGTATCTGCAACCTCATCCGCTGTTTCAATATTATTGGTTGCAACATCAATCGCACCAACCATGACTTTTTTACCACGGATCAGTTCGATAAGATCCATTGGCACACGAGAGTTTTGGCATTCTAATGAGATGATATCGAGCTTAGATTTTTGTAGCTTAGGAAAAGCTTCTTCGTATTGACGCCACTCTGAACCCAAAGTCTTTTTCCAATCTGTATTGGCTTTGATGCCATAGCCATAGCAGATATGAACCGCAGTCTCACATTTAAGACCTTCAAGCGCTCTTTCTAAGGTTGCAACACCCCAATCATTCACTTCATCAAAGAACACATTAAATGCAGGTTCATCAAATTGGATAATGTCGACACCTGCAGCTTCTAATTCAAGTGCTTCTTGGTTCAAAATTTTGGCAAATTCCCAAGCCAGTTTTTCACGGCTTTTATAGTGACCATCATACAATGTATCAATCATAGTCATTGGGCCAGGCAACGCCCACTTGATTGGTTGTGTTGTTTGGCTACGTAAAAACTTGGCATCTTCCACGAAAACTGGCTTTTGGCGAGAGACTGCACCGACTACAGATGGAACACTTGCATCATAACGATTACGGATACGAACTGTTTCACGCTTCTCAAAATCTACACCATCAAGATGCTCGATAAATGTGGTGACAAAATGTTGGCGAGTTTGCTCACCATCGCTCACAATATCAATTCCCGCATGGATCTGTTCTTGTAGAGATAAACGCAGAGCATCTTGCTTCGCTTCGATTAATGCCTCACCCTCTAATTTCCAAGGTGACCAAAGTTTTTCAGGTTCTGCAAGCCATGAAGGTTTTGGTAAGCTGCCAGCCGTTGATGTTGGTAATAAAATTGCCATTTTAAATCTTCTATCTCTATTTCAGGTAAATTAAGCAGCGTTACTTTGTACGGTGTAGTTAGCAGCCCATTGTTCAAGGATGTTTTGATAAGGTTTGATAAAGTTTTCTTCCGTCCATTTACCTTGTTTTACTGCCAATTGACCACGCTCTACACGGTCGTAAACGATTCGTGTTAATGAGTAATCTGGGTACTCTAAACTTGCTTGATACACTTGTGCTGCTGAAGAATTTGCATTGTAAATTTCAGGACGGTAGATCTTTTGGAAAGTTTCCATCGTACTAATTGC
The DNA here is from genome assembly GCF_002165335.1 of Acinetobacter sp. WCHA29. Taxonomy (NCBI): domain Bacteria; kingdom Pseudomonadati; phylum Pseudomonadota; class Gammaproteobacteria; order Moraxellales; family Moraxellaceae; genus Acinetobacter; species Acinetobacter sp. WCHA29. The sequence goes on along the minus strand of NZ_NHRQ01000012.1, from coordinate 14,507 downwards.
GCTAATCAGTTCAAAATCGGTGTAATCACGTAATAAATCACCTGCAAAATAGAATGCTAAAGGCGCAACACTTCCTTTCGGCATGAAGAAGCGAACCTGTAAGCCCATTTTATGGAAATATTCATCTGTACGTGAATATTGATCTTGCTTATATTCAACACCTAAAACTGAATGCTCATTAACAGTACGCTGATAAGTCCTCGCTGTTGAAACGCTTAAACAAATGACAGGTTGTTGATTAAATTCAGCCTTAAACGTATCTGAATTTACTAAATATTGATAAAGCTTACCGTGTAAATCACCGAAACCTTCGGGTGCATACGAAGTTGAGTTCTCTTTATTATGTTCTTTCAGTACCACACTAAAATCATAATCACGTACATAAGACGAGAAACTATTGCCAATCATACCTTCAATACGTTGATTGGTATGGTGATCGGTAATGGTGCTTTTCAGCATTTCAATGATTGGAAAAGTTTTACCATTACCTTCAATATCTAAATCTGCAGAAATAATATCGATTTCAAGTGAATAACGGTCACCATTCGGATTATCAGTTTGTGCTAAAGCATTGAAACGATTATTAATCATTCGAAGTGTATTACGAAGATTCTGCTCTCGACTTTCACCGCGTGCTAAGTTGGCAAAATTAGTCGTTAGACGTGTGCTATCCGCTGGTTGATAGTTTTCATCAAAACGAATGCGTTTAATTGAACATGCAAACTCTTTACTCATGATGATTGGTATCCTAATTTTTGCGATAAACCGTAAACTTCTTTATATTGTAATTTATACTCGGATCATCACATGAATAAAAATGATTTAATCTAACAAAAAGATGAATAAAATTCATTGTTGTGTGTTTTTATGGGTTTCAGTGCTCTAACCTGAACGAGCTTCATCATGAGCTGAAAAACGATCAGGATATTGATTGAATTATTGCTATAAGGACGTGTTTGTAATTTGGAATTATTCTTTAGATGATGACATACAATGTTTTGTTTCTATTTTTTGTTTACAACGATATAAAAACTTGAATTTTATTAATCCAATAGCAGAATCTCGTAAAAAAGACGATCTAATTTTAAGTCAGATCGTCTTTATTCATATCAGTGAATTGGATTTAAAAATTCACCGTCCAAGAAAATTGTGCAGTGCGTGGAGCGCCTAGAAACAAATAATCATCCCCAAAGAAGCTTCCCGCATCTCTCCAATATTTTTTATTAAATAGATTATCAACATTGAATCTTAACGTGTTTTCATAGCCATTAGCTTTAAAGTTATAAGCTGCACCAGTATTAAAAACTGTGTAGCTTGGAACTTTTACGCTGCCTATTTTATTGGCATATTTACTGCTACTGTATTGTATGCCAGCGAGTAAACGTAATCCTTCAACTTGGGGAACTTGGTATGAGATATAACTCGCCAAACGTACAGTTGGTACATTTTGAGTTTGATGACCATCATATTCAGATGATTGTATGTCTTTTAAGCGTGAACGGGTCAGTGCCAAAATCGATGTCATATCTAGGTTTTGACCAATACGCCCTTGTAGACCAAGTTCTAAGCCGAGGTTATGTTGTTCACCATCTTTTACGAAATCATTTGAAGTATTGGTATGTTGATTATCTTGTTTTAAATCAAATAATGCAGCTGAAAAAAGTAAATCTTGCCACTGCTGCTTAAATCCCAATTCATATTGCGCTGAATGTTTAGGTGCTAATGTCACAGAAGGATTGTTTGCAAACCACGGTGCTTGTCCGCCGTCACTTAATCCTTTGGCATAAGAAGCATAGATATGAGTCTTTTCCCAAGGCTGATACATCACAGCAAATTGAGGTAAAAAGCGATTAAAGTTAGTGTCACGAATATTATTACCAGATGCATTATAAGCATCTTCATTTAAATGCAGTAGTTTTCCGCCTGCTAGAATTGACCATGCTGTATTAAATTCAACTTGATCAAGTAAATTTAATGCTGTTTGCTGACTGTTTAAAGATTTGTAGTGATTGCCCAAAACCGCGCCTGATGGAGCAAAGTCCACAGTATCAGTGTAAATATTCCCTGTACCGACAGCTTGGTTAATCGCATCGTATTGCGCATGTCGTTTATAAGTTTGTGATAATTCTAAACTCAACTTATGTTGCCATGATCCTGTACTAAATTGACCATTTAAGCCTGCTTTAAATTGATTGGTCAGGTAACTGTCATCAGGACTGCGGAAGTCATAAATATCATAGTTACCATTTTGACCAAAGGTATAGGCAAACGCTGAATAATCATCCACTACAACACGACTTTGAGAAGCACTTAGATTTGCTGACCAATCTTTATTGATTTGGTAATTATATTTTAAGCCTGTGTTTAAACTTTGGTTAATGACAGGTTGGCTCCAACTTTGATAGCCAAGTAAACGATCCCACTCTACGCCAGTAGGTACGGTTTTACCATCAAGTAACTGATAACCAGGTACTGAACGCTGACGTTGACGCTGTGATTCGATATCAAGTTCTAATTTTGAACGATCTGATATATTCCAGTCTAATGCTAAAGAACCAAATAAGCGTTTACCATTGGCATGTTCTACATACGGATGGATTTCCTCATGCGCCAAATTTATTCGATAACCCAATTGCTGCTCATCTAAAAATCCACCAAAGTCCGCTGCGATACGATTACCGCCATGACTATCTGCATCAACGGTTATTGAACGGATTTCTTTAGGACGTTTGCTTACATAATTAACCACACCCGCAGGTGTTGACATTCCACTTTGAATGGCACTGATACCCTTTAAAATCTCGACTTGTTCTTTGTTTTCAAGTGCGACATTTTGTTCACCGCGAAGTAAGTTACCATTGAGCAAGTAGCTTGAACCAAGGTTCAGTGCGAAACCACGCATCATAAAGTTTGAGTAATAGCCAATTGGGGCGTAACCATCACCTACCGCAGCATCATTTTTCACAACATCCGTTAATGTTTTCGCATGTTGATCAGCAATTCGCTCAGCCGTAACTGCATGAATAGATGCAGGAATCTCAGCAATATTTTGTTGAGTAAAACCAGATAAATTCACCTTTGGTTGAAAATATACGCTTTCTGCTGCTTGGGCGTTTACTGTGATTGTTTCTAATTGGGATACCTTATTTTCATCTTCAGCATGTACCAATACTGAGCTTAGCCCTATGCATGAAAATGAACCAACTGCCAGTAACGCTTTGTGTAAACGAGAAAATGTAAATGGATATGTTTTCACAGTAATTGCCTAACCCCGAAAGATAATCTTATAGTCTAAATTTTCGGGCATGAGTATTCACAATTTTCTATGATTGAACAAGTACGTTTTCCACCATCTATCTAATATTTTTAAATGTTCTGTATACCGTAGGTAGAGACAGAGCATATGATCAAAATGTTTTTAAGTTGCATAAATGTTTGATCATTTTTTCTTTTCAAAACGGATTGATCAGCAACGAAAAGTCCTAATGATAAAGTCCTAATGATTTTGGCTCAATCGGAGACTTTCCTCCCAGTGGACTAACGATATAAAAGTGCATGATCAACATGCACTTTTTAAAGGTTCAACGTTTAGCTTGTATTTATACAGCTACTCCAACAGCCTTTGCACGCGCTTGATGCAATTTCTTATAGCTATCAATCAAACGTAAATGGCGATCAAGCCCTTCAAGTTTCATACTTGTTGGTGTGAGACCATAGAAACGAACATTCCCTTCAACAGATCCGATGACTGCATCCATACGTTCGTTACCAAACATACGACGGAAATTCGTTTCATAGTCTTCTAATTCCATCTCATCATCGAGCAATACTTCAAGTACTACGTTCATGCATTGATAGAATAGTCCACGTTCAACGGTATTGGTATTGTATTGTAAGAAGGTTTCAACCAGTTCTTTGGCTTCTTCAAACTGTTCTAATGCAATATAGATCAATAGTTTGAGCTCAAGAATAGTCAACTGCCCCCATACGGTATTGTCATCAAACTCAATGCCAATCAAGGTCGCGATTTCAGTATAGTCATCTAATTCACATTCTTTTAAACGTTCGACCAAAGCTTCAAGTTGAGTCTGATCCAAACGATGCAGATTTAAAATGTCTTCACGGAATGCCAACGCTTTATTGGTGTTATCCCAAATTAAATCTTCGACCAAATAAATTTCAGAATAATCTGGAACTAAGATACGACATGCTGTTGCACCTAAATGCTCATAGACAGCCATATATACTTCTTTGCCCATTTTTTCCAAAATGCCAAACAATTCAGCAGCTTCTTCTTCATTTGAGTTTTCACCATGATTGGTGAAATCCCACTCGACAAAGTCATAGTCTGATTTTGCACTAAAGAAACGCCATGAAACTAAGCCACTTGAGTCAATAAAGTGTTCAACAAAATTATTTGGTTCGGTGACTGCTTCACTTTGGAAGGTTGGTTGAGGAAGATCATTTAAACCTTCAAAACTACGTCCTTGTAAGAGTTCGGTTAGGCTACGTTCCAACGCAATTTCAAAGCTTGGATGTGCGCCAAATGAGGCAAATACACCTCCTGTGCGTGGGTTCATCAGTGTCACACACATCACTGGGAAATCACCGCCCAAAGAAGCATCTTTCACTAAAACAGGAAAACCTTGTTCTTCTAAACCTTGGATGCCCGCCACAATACTTGGGTATTTTGCTAATACTTCTTGAGGTACATCGGGTAAAGCAATTTCACCTTCTAAAATTTCACGTTTAACAGCACGTTCAAAAATCTCAGATAAACATTGAACTTGTGCTTCAGCCAAAGTATTACCTGCACTCATTCCATTACTTAGGTACAAGTTTTCAATCAGATTCGATGGGAAATACACAACCTCCTGATCTGACTGACGCACAAATGGTAACGAACAGATACCACGCTCTGTATTGCCTGAGTTGGTATCATATAAATGCGTACCGAGTAATTCATTATCTGGGTTGTAAATTTCAAGGCAATATTCATCCAAAATTTCTTTTGGTAATTTACCTTTCGGACCCGGTTTGAACCACTTTTCGTCTGGATAATGTACAAATTCTGCATTGGCAAGTTCTTCACCCCAGAACTGATCATTATAGAAAAAGTTACAGTTCAAACGTTCAATGAACTCACCTAAAGCTGATGCTAAAGCACTTTCTTTGGTAGAGCCTTTACCATTAGTAAAGCACATTGGTGATTGTGCATCACGGATATGTAAAGACCAGACATTTGGAACAATATTACGCCAAGATGCAATTTCGATCTTCATCCCTAGATTCGCCAAAATACTAGACATGTTGGCAATGGTTTCTTCTAGTGGTAAATCTTTCCCTGCGATATAAGTGCTGCTTTCTGAAGTCAGACTTGGCATCAACAGAGCTTGCGCATCCGCATCAATACTTTCGACTTCTTCAATGATAAATTCAGGACCCGTTTGAATTACTTTTTTAACGGTACAACGATCAATTGAACGTAAGATGCCTTGACGGTCTTTTTCAGAAATATCAGCGGGTAATTCAACTTGAATTTTGAAAATTTGTTTATAACGGTTTTCTGGATCAACAATATTGTTTTGTGACAAACGAATATTATCGGTCGGAATATCACGAGCTGCACAATATACTTTAACGAAGTAAGCTGCACATAATGCTGATGATGCTAAAAAGTAGTCAAATGGACCCGGTGCAGAACCATCACCTTTGTAACGAATGGGTTGGTCAGCGATAACTGTAAAATCATCGAACTTGGCTTCTTGTCGAAGATTGTCGAGATAATTAACCTTGATTTCCATGCTGGCACCTAAATATTCTTATGTGTCAGCACTGACACATAAAATTTCAAATATTGATCAATAACCCGAATCGCGGATAAGAAATTGATTTAAAAAGAGTAGCTAGAGTCATTCATTCATCTGAACAAAGAACGGACTGTAGTCATAATGGGCGCTATTATAGAAGTATTTTATGTAATTGATAACTTTTGTCTGTTTTTCTAGCCTATTTATGAACAATTAAATCCGCCTTACTTCCAAGTGAATAGCCACCAAAATTCTAGACACACATAACCATCTTTTGATGGGCCTTTTCATAATCTAATGAAGAACGCTGACCATTGGAACCATGTCTGCGTTTTGAGTTATAGAACATCTCGCAGCTGACCTGTTAAATGTTTAATTCATCAAATCGCCGACAACAGTCCCTACCAAAGTATTCAAAAATATATTTATAAAAATCTAACGACTCTTATGGAAGGTTATTATTTAAAACCTAATAAAACTGACTCGAATCCAACATCTGTAAAGTAATTTTTTTCACTTCATCACGACTTTGCATAATATGTGCTTCAATCGCCTGAATGGCTTCATCTACTTTACGATTAAAAATGTAACCCAATATTTTCTGATGCTCCTGATAAGTCGCTTCAACACGATAATCTTTAGAAAAGTCTAAACGCCGGATAATACGGATTCGCTCGCTCAAGTCACGATGAATCCTTGCCATTTCATTATTGCCAGAGGCGCGAACCAAAGCGCAATGGAAATCTTCATCTTGTTGTGAAAGTTGTTTAATTTCTTTTAGATATTGATGAGGTTCAACCAGCCATAAATCTTTTAAAACAGATAATTCAACTGAGTTTTGATGATCAATCTGGCAAAGTTTACGAATGGAATCTTTTTCTAATACGATCCTCACATCATAAAGTTCTTCATAATAACGAAAATTGAGCGGTCGGATTTGCCAACCGCTACGAAAACTCACATCAACATAACCCTCTTGTTGCAAACGATATAGCGCTTGTCGGATTGGGGTGCGACTTACATCATAAGCTTTTGCAACTTCAGATTCAGTGAAACGTTCACCCGGCATCAGTTTGAAATCAAAGATATCATTCTTAATGCGTTGGTAAACCAGCTCAGACAAATTGTCTGAGCTTTTTGTTGTTTTTATTTTGGTTTCTTTCATGCAACCTTGCCTTATTCCATATAAACCAGTGGTTCACCACTATGTACGGTTTGCCCTGCTCTACAAATAATGGCTTTTACAATGCCATCTTCTTCTGCATAAACAGGAAGTTCCATTTTCATTGCTTCAATAATAGCAACAGTTTCACCTTTTTTAACCTCTTGACCATGTTCAACAAAAATTTTCCAGATATTACCAGTCATCGATGCATTTAATGATGCTAAATGACTGTAATCAACATGGTTATTTTCTTGAATCTGTTCTTCAGGTTGAGCTGCAAACTCCTCTTTCCAGCGATCCACTTCAGTTGTGAATGCTTGTTGTTGCTTAGCTTTAAACTCGGCAATACTTTCAGCTTCATCATCTAAGAAGTGTACATAATCTGCATAATCGAACTCTGTTTCTTCAATCTTGATCTCAGCACGACCATTTTCAAAGTCAGCACGCCATTGATTCAATTCTTCTTCAGTCACTTCAAAATATTTGATTTGATCAAAGAATTGTAAGAACCATTGTTTATCACCAAATTGTTTGTTTTTCTTAAACTTATTCCAGATTGGTAGTGTACGCCCAATTAATTGATAGCCGCCCGGTGAATCCATGCCGTAGATACACATGTACATACCACCAATACCAACTGTTCCCTCTGCGGTAAAGGTACGCGCTGGATTATATTTAGAACTGAGTAAACGATGGCGTGGGTCAACTGGCACAGCACAAGGTGCAGTTAAATACACATCACCCAAGCCAAGAATTAAATAGTTCGCATCAAAAATAATATCTTTAACTTCATTTCGATCTGCCAAGCCATTAATGCGTTGGATAAAATCAACGTTATTTGGCAACCACGGTGCTTTAGAGCAAACACTTTCTTGATAGCGTTCTACAGCTCCTAAAGTCGCACTGTCTTCAAATGCCATTGGCAAATGTACGATACGAGATGGGATTTTTAATTGGCTCAAATCACCCATCTCTTTTTCGAGTTGAAGTAATTGAGCAATCAATTGTGATTGTGGAATTACTAAGCCATCGTATTTAATCTGTAGTGAACGAACACCCGGTGACAGTTCCAATACGCCTGCAATTTTTGCATCACGGATCATTTGAATCAGTTGATGCACTCGTAAACGTAAAGCCAAATCTAAAACATTTTCGCCATATTCTAAGAGAATATAACTATCACCTGCTTGGCGATACACTGTTTTTGGCGACAATTCAGTTGGTTCACGTTGTGCCAAAATCGTACTGACAACCTCTTGAATTGGCTCAATCGTTTCTACAACCTTGCTTGCTTCCGCAAAGTTTTGGATATTTTCAATTTGCTGACGTTCAAGTTCATTGGCTTGTTCAACACTAATCGGATAGAAACGAATTTTATCATCGGCTTTAAGTTGTCCCACTTTCCAAAGTTCTGCTTTGGCAATCGTCACAGGACAAACGAAACCACCTAAACTTGGACCATCTTTCGCCAGAATCACAGGGAAATCGCCTGTAAAGTTAATTGCTCCGATCGCATATTCACAGTCATGGACATTTGATGGATGTAAACCTGCTTCACCACCATTTTCTCGTGCCCAGCTTGGCGTTGGTCCTGATAAACGAACGCCTAAACGATTTGAGTTAAAGTGAACTGTCCACTCTGCTGCAAAAAACTTTTCTACATATTCAGGTTTAAAGAAATCTGGTGCGCCGTGCGGGCCATATAACACCGCAATTTCCCATTCATTACTATATTCAGGAATCAATTCAGCCGATAACGCTTGAGGTTCATCATGTGCAAGTGGCAATTCTGCACTAGGAAATGCTGGATCAACCATTTTAATCATGTCACCGACACGTAAGGTACGACCTGCATGACCACCAAAATTACCAAGCGCAAAGGTAGAGCGACTACCTAAATATACAGGGACATCCAAACCATTTCGAACCGCCAAATATGTACGGCAACCTGATTCTACTTGACCGATTTTTAGAATTTGTCCTGCTTTAACTTCTACAGGCTTCCAAAAATCAATTTCCTGATCATCTAACAACGCAGTACAGCTTGCTCCCGCCAAAGCAATAATCGTATTTGTGTGAAACTTTAATGTTGGTCCAACTAAGGTAAACTCGAAACCTGCGGCTTTAGCATCATTCCCAACAATACGATTGGCAAGCTGAAATGCATAATCATCCATTGGACCAGATGGCGGTACACCAATATCCCAGTAGCCTGTACGACCTGGATAATCTTGAATTGAACTCAAAGTCCCTGCTTGAACCACTTCAATCACGTTTGGCGTGTAATTGAAATCATCCAACATTCTTGTCCAAATTTGCATAGATTCAAAACGCTGATCTGAAACGATGGCACGTGCGTAATCTAAGTTTGTGCTGATGCCATTCAATCGAGTTTCAGCCAATACATGCTTTAATTTTTCAATAGCACTAGCACGATCGTCAGCATGTACAATAATTTTGGCAATCATCGGGTCGAAGTATTGAGAAATCTCTGTGCCTGTTTTGACCCAAGTATCAACACGTGTATCCTCAGGAAAGGCAACTTCTGTCAGTACACCAGGACTAGGCTGAAAATTTTTCACAGGGTCTTCGGCATAAACACGAACCTCAATCGCTGCACCTTTAGGCTGAATATTGTTGAGATATGTCCAATCAAGTTCATCGCCTGCAGCAACTTTGAGCATGCATTCAATCAAGTCTAGACCCGTAACCATCTCAGTGACTGGATGCTCAACCTGTAAGCGTGTATTCACTTCTAGAAAATAAAACTCATCTCGATTGGCATCGTAAATAAACTCTACTGTTCCTGCACTACGATAATTAACGGATTTACCCAGTTCTACCGCTGCTTGATGCAGTTTTTTACGTGTCGCCTCAGGTAAGTTTGCCGCTGGAGTTTCCTCGACCACTTTTTGATTACGACGTTGCAAAGAGCAATCACGCTCACCAAATGCAACGACTTGCCCTTTTCCATCCCCAAAGATTTGTACTTCAACATGACGAGCTTTATCAATAAAGCATTCAATAAATACGCCTGCATCCTTAAAAAACTGCTCGCCCAAACGTTTTACACTTTCATAAGCATCGGTTAACGCTTGTGGCGTATCACAACGAGTCAAACCAATACCACCACCGCCAGCAGTACTTTTCAACATAATTGGATAGCCAATACGATCTGCGGCAGTCAGTGCTTCATCTAAACTATCCAACAATCCAGTTCCTGGTGTCATTGGTACATTGGCAGCAGCAGCCAATTCACGAGCACGATGCTTTAGACCAAATTCTAGAATTTGCTCAGCCGTTGGTCCCATGAAAGCAATATTATTTTCTTCGCAAGCACGAGCAAAATCTGCACTTTCAGAAAGAAAGCCATAACCTGGAAAGATTGCCTCAGCGCCAGTTTTTTTAGCAGCCTGAATTAATTTTTCGATACTCAAATAAGTATCAGCTGGTTTTAAACCTTCTAATGCAATTGCAATATCAGCATCTTCAACATGTTGTGCATAACGATCACTATCCGAATACACAGCAACACTGGTTACACCTAATTTTTTAAGTGTGCGAATCGCTCGAACAGCAATTTCACCACGGTTTGCAATAAGTACAGTTTTAAACATGATGATTTCCCCCAATTAATTCGCTGTGTTTGCTGCTTGGCTGTTACGATGCTGGATATAGGCTCTCCATCCACCAAAATGACTAATATTCTCTGCATCATCTATGCCATAAGGCTCACAGATAAAACCTTTCACCCAGCGCCCATCTTCTAATTCGACATTGCCCATGCCTAAAGGTGTTGGAATCTCTGCCACAAATTCACCAAATCGAGCAGTAGGAACATCCCAAAGTTCTACAATAATGCTTTGTCCATCTTGCTGACGTGCTAAACCGGGTTTCGGCGGGACGGTACCGTTCAATGCATAAAGCGCATAATTTTTAGAGGTTTTGGTGGTTTCGATATGCACAGCATCACGTGTGGTAAGCTGAAAATTCAACGGCATACCTGTTAGATGAGCCCCGACAACTGCAACACGAATATGATGTTGCGAAATAGCTGTAGCAGAACTTAAAGGCAGACTTTTATCCAATGCGCCCAATTTGAGAGCAAGATAGTTTTGCCATGCCTTACCAAAATGCACCAATGCCGCATCATGCCAAGCTGGCGCAATTAGAGTGATTCCAAATGGTAAATGGTCAGCCCTAAATCCTGCTGGTAAAGCTAAAGCACTCAAATCTGCCAAGTTGGTAAAGTTAGTGTAGGTTCCTAAATGAGCGTTATATTCAATCGGATTTTGTTGAAGCTGCTCAATGGTATAAATTGTAGGTGCAGTTGGAACAATCAAGGCATCAAAGTCAGCCAATCTTTGTTGGATTTTTCGAGCTAGGTCTTGTTTTAAATATTCTGCATTGTAGGCATCCACCGCTGAATATTTTTCACCGTTTTTAATAATTTCTAATACCGTTGGATCAAATGCATCAGGATTATTTTTCAGTAAATCCTTAACTGCTGCGGTACGCTCTGCCACCCATGAACCTTGGTAAAGTTGCGCTGCCAATTGCTCAAAATCTGAAAAATCAATTTTAGTGATCTCAGCATTTAATGACTCAAGTAACTGGATTGTTTGCTGAAACGCTTTTTCAGCCTGTTCATCTCCAAAGAAATTTAGTATTTCTGGAATGGAAAATTTTAATTTGCTAGAGAAATGCGCTGGCACATTCTTTGGATGCTTACGTGAATAGCTGTCCAATGGATCATATGCTTCCAAAACATTTGCAACCAAATCTGCGTCTACAACGGTTAAGGCAAAGACCGAAATACAATCTAGACTTTTACATGCAGGCAATAAACCACGATTTGAAAACCGCCCTTTAGTTGGTTTGAGCCCAACAATATTGTTAAACGCTGCAGGTACACGTCCAGAACCTGCAGTATCTGTGGCTAATGCAAAAGGGACAAATCCACGGGCAACCACACTTGCTGAACCAGAACTTGAGCCACCACTGACATATTTAGAGTTAAATGTATTTGCAACAGCACCATATGGAGAGCGAGTTCCCACTAAACCCGTTGCAAACTGATCAAGATTAGTTTTACCAATGACAATCGCTCCCGCTTGTTTTAACAAACGTACTGTTTCAGCATCTTCTGCTGCAACAGTAGTTAAAGCTTTACAAGCTGCGGTAGTTACAAACCCTGCAACATCAATATTATCTTTCACTGCAAACGGAACGCCGTAGAGTGGAAATTGTTTTGCTAAACTTTCAGCTTCTTTGCTTAATTCATTGAGAACTTGAATTTGCTGTTCAATCTGTTCTAACGTCGCAATTGAAATCCATGCATTATCTTGAGGATCAATTAATGCAACTAAATCTTTTAAAGTATTGAGTTGGATCTCATTTTTCGAATAAGCTGTTTGCCACTCTGAAATTGTCCAACCTAAAGTTTTTATTTCATGCATTTTATGAATCCCATCTTGTATACAAGTTTGAATTTTAAAATGCAGAATCCATGCCAATTTATTTTAAACATATAAATCATATGTTTATATTATTTTATAGATATACTATTTTTTCTAATTTTCATCTTGGTGCTTAAAAGGCTTTGTTTTAATGCAAATGCTCCATGATTTAGCAAATAGCATTTTTGTTTATCAAAAGTTGCTCAAATTCATATTTAATAGGACTTACGCACTATCATTTATAGATTCTCTGTGGTAGCAGATGGTTTTTATCGAGAATAAAGTCATCAATGAAGTCTTTGATGATTGGTCTAAATAATTTCTTCTGCCAACGATATACATTTTCAAAGATCTGATCAAACTGGTTCTTTTGTATCTCGACGTAGGCCATCAAGGCTGAAAAAATATGATTCAAAATCAGTTTAGATCGTCTTACTTGAAACTTTTCAATATGACAAACCTGTTTAATCACTCAGTGATAAGTTGACAAAACAACTAATCATGCGAAAAAGTTTTTTTAGTTAACAGATGTTCACACATGCCTCGAATTGTTTCTGTACCACTTAGTTTAGAACAGCGAGAACGACTCATTTTTTTGGCCAAACATGCAAAACATTGGCGTGAAAGACAACGTGCCCAAACTATTCTCTGGCTTTCCGAAGGTAAAAGTGTTGCGGAAGTTGCCACTCTACAAGAACGTATCTCAGAAACCATAAGGCTACAACGCCGACGTTGGAAATTGTATAAGTTTGGATCGATTAAAGAAAGTCATCGCTCAGGTCGGCCCGATACATTGATCTCAGACTATCAGGCGAAAATCCTAGATTGGCGACATCGTTCATTCATTTCCCCTGCTTTTATAATTAAACCAAACCTATTTGTTGAAAGAACTGTTTGTAAACATCGGCTTTTTTTTCGAGCGCCAATGGATAGGCCCGTGATGATGAAGGCAAGCGATATAAGCTTAGCTCACGATTGTCATAATTCACCTGTACCGATTGACCGATCATGGGCTTGATAGGTTGATCTGGAAAATGCTGCATCAGCGTATCTGTGGCCTTGTCTCCCGTTGTCATAATGGTATGGCACATTGGTATTTGCTCAAGCAATGCTGACAAATCGGTTGGAGTCACAATTTCCAGAAACTTGTCTGAGGCATTGCCCTGCAAGCGTTTAATTTGATAGGCCGTATCAAATATCCCAATTCCAGCTTGAGACAAAAACTCACGGATTTGGCTTTCCTTAAAATTTTTATTAGGTAAATCTAAAAAGTGGTTTTTATCACTGAAAAAAATCAGACCAAATATTCTCCACATATCATTTTGATAGTTTGGATAGTAAAAGTTCATCTTCCACCGATTCTGAGGTGGTGGAAAACTCCCCAGCATCAGCAGTTTTGCATTGCCAGGCAAAAATGGAGTGAGTGGATGGGTTTCTATTTCTATCATCGTGCCGCTAAAAATACCTGTTCACTAATAATTTAAGCAGCTCAGGATGCAAATTACCACGATAAACATCACCTTTCTATTCTTAGTGTTGATTATCATATCTGTATCAAATTCGCCCCACTTCAAAATAAGAAATTAAATTCTTGTCAAATTGCTTGAGTTGTCACGATTTCCCCACGAACCACTTACCCACACTTTACCATTGTCTAAAAATTAAATCCTGTTTTTAAGTTATTGTTTAAGTAGGGATATTTTTATTAGAGAAAATTATGATAACTTTTTCTGGGATGAATTGTTACAGTAGAACGCTTTCTAAAAATTTTGACAAAAACATATCAAAGGAATAAACGGTTATGGATTCTGGATTGATCACACTGTTCTTGCCAATTGCTTTAGCAATTGTTATGGCTGGAATAAAGAAGTTTTGACTAGTTAATTTTCAAATTCAATTTGAAAAACAGCACATCTATTAATGCGCTCTTTTTATTTCTTTATTGCTAGGGTTTGTTGAGAATTAACAAAGGCAACTGATTAATTTATAATAGTACTATGGATAGATACATACTTACTGATGCCCAATGGGCAAAAATGGAACCTTTTTGCCTAGGTAAAGTGACCGATCGAG
>NZ_NHRQ01000011.1:56139-92539 GCF_002165335.1 Acinetobacter sp. WCHA29 | reverse complement strand
CTCGATCGGTCACTTTACCTAGGCAAAAAGGTTCCATTTTTGCCCATTGGGCATCAGTAAGTATGTATCTATCCATAGTACTATTATAAATTAATCAGTTGCCTTTGTTAATTCTCAACAAACCCTAATAAAAAAGGAAGCTAAGCTTCCTTTTTTGTACCATTAGTGGCAGTGACGATCCCCTGTCTTGCTATTCGTATGGCAGCCTGAAGAATCCGTACCACCTGAATGAGCAAAAGCATTTGTTACCGCAAGCCCCATTAAACATACAAAGATTAGTTTTTTCATGTTGTTCACCTTTTTTATTGAACGATAAAACAAGTTTGAAATTGTACAACAAATAAACGGGTTACTTCTAAGCCATTAGTCGAAAAGAATTATTTAGGCCACTTTTGATGATAGTCATCAATCACATACTCATGCACATGTACACCATTGACTTGGTGCTGAACCACATGATCGTGGTCTGCGGGTAAATCATCATGGCTATGTGCTAGAAAATCTTCATCTTTAGTTGTCCATAAACGTAATGCAAGAATGAGAGCAATAATCGCAATAACAGCCATCGGAATAAAAGTCTGTAATGTGCCTATATTGGTACTTAACCATCCAACTAATGGATAAGTAATTAACCAACAAGCATGAGAGAAAGCAAATTGGGCAGCAAACAATGACGTTCTATTCTCACTCGATGCAGACTTGCGAATTAAACGGCCTGTAGGTGTTTGTGAAACAGAATATCCAATACCAAGTACAAACCAGAGTGCAAGCAAACCATTATAGGATGTAATGAAATAACCACTTAACAGCCCGATTACAAGAATTGTTGTACCAGTCAACATAACTGATCGATCAGGAAATTTATCCAATATCTTTGGCAAAACAAAAGCCGATAACATTGATCCAAGACCAAATAAACCAAATGCCCATGTCGTTGCATTTTCAGTAAGTTTAAATGTCGATTGAACCAGTACAACAGTATTTACAATCACAACCGCACTCGCCGATGCAATTGCTAGATTTAAAGCAAGCAAAGCCTTAAGTCTTGGCGTATTAAAATAAATTTTAGCTCCCTGCTTTATACGACTATAAACACCTCTAAATTCAGGTACTTTGGCAACTGGTAATTTTGCACTTACTACAAACAAAGCAGAACCGATAAAACCCAATACTGTTCCTAAAAACAGATTATGGTAGCTCATGACAGTGAGTAAGAAACCTGCCAGCATTGGACTGATAATATTTTCCAAATCATAGGCTAAGCGAGACAATGACAAAGCATTGGTATAGTCTTTTTCTTCAGGAAGAACATCTGGAATCATTGCCTGAAATGTTGGTGTAAATGCAGCAGAAGCAGATTGCAAAATAAAAATGAGAATATAAATTTGCCAAATTTGCGTCACAAACGGTAGACACAATGCTGTTAATGCTCGAATAACATCTAGTCCAACCAATACTTGTTTTCTTGGTAATCTCTCAGCAAATGCAGATGCTATAGGTGCTACACCGATATAAGCAATCATCTTAATTGCCAATGCAATACCGAGAACTTGGGCTGCGTCTCCCTTTGCAATATCGTATGCCTGTAAAGCTAGGGCGATTGTGATTAACCCCGTTCCGATTAGCGCTATTACTTGGGCCAAAAACAAATGCCGATATGTTGTGTTTTTTAGTACTTCTAGCATCTTATGGATTCCTTTTAGAACCTGACTTCTTTAGCAATTGAATCTCCTTGGAATATTATTCCAAGGAGATTGATCAAAACTTAAAAGACTTTCTTCATTTCACTAAACTGCCCTTCTACAAGTAGAGTTACAGTCACTGGATTTTCAGTACGGTTACGCCAGAACCAACCATGTTTGCCATCAAAAGCTGCCTTTAAGACGCCCTGCTGAGTTGTCTCATTCTTTCCTTTACCATAGCCATGATAGAACCCTTTAGGAGCATTCACTGGATCACCATGAGTATCATAGTTAAGACCGCCTCCTACTGCTTTCCAATCAAAGTTGACACTTGCACTTTGTGGCATTGTCAGTTTCACTTCGGTTGCTTGGCCCGGTTTAAGCTCAATACTAATGCTCTCTTTATTAATAGCAGGCATAATCATTTGAGCATTATCAGCTGCCGTTTGAGTCGAAGTTTCCACTGATATTTGTTCAACACTATTCACTGCCTGTGCAGCATTGATACCATTTTCTGACTCTTCAGCTAGTGATTGTTTGATTTCTCCCATTTTCGTTAAACCAAGCACTTTACCCATACCTGTCGGATCAATTGCATACTCCGCAGGCATGACACAGGTAACTAGCACAACAACAGCACTTACGGCAGCAATTGCTGTTGATTTAATTAACTTTTTTGATGAAGGTAATTCGATATCTTTTGGAATTTCAGCGTTATACATAATTTAGATCCTTATTGAGTAATGAAGCCAGTAAGTTGATAGCCAACAAGTAAAAAACCGAGAAACATGAGGAAGACATTGCTTTGATAAGCTGTTTTAAAGAAATAAGGTGTCTTTCTCCAAAACGTCATTAATAACAAGATGATGCACAGAGCCATAAACTGACCTAATTCAACCCCAATATTGAATGAGATTAAATTTGCCAACAGTCCATCACTCGGAACTTCATATTCCTGAATTTTTACTGCGAGTCCAAAACCATGAATCAGACCAAAAATTAAAGTCGCGATTTTCGTGTTTGGTTGAAAACCAAACCAACGTTGATAAGCCCCCAAGTTATCAAGAGCCTTATAAACAATTGAAAAACCAATGATTGCATCGATGATGTAGGCGTTTATCGAGATGTTGTAATAAACACCTACCAGCATCGTAATCGAATGCCCAAGTGCAAATAGGCTGACGTATAAGCCGATATCTTTCATTCGATATAAAAAGAAGATAATGCCAACAAGAAATAATAGATGGTCATATCCAGTGACCATATGCTTCGCACCCAAATAGATGAATGGAATTACTTGAACGCCATAAATTTCTTGAATATAGCCCTTATCACCTTCTGCTACTCCATGAGCAAAAAGTGTAGGACTTACCAATGTAATGAATAAAGCAAGTAATAGCTTTATGTAAGCACTTAATTTCACAATGTGTGAAGCAATAATTTGCATGTATATCAAACTCCAAAATTTAAAATGAATTGAAAATCCATTAACTTTTTGGGCGGTTTAAAAATACGACTCACCATCAGATAAACATATTCTTTTGACCAATCTAGAATCGATATCCCCTTTAAGAGATGGGCTAAAGCGGTCGATTTAAGTGCGTCATAGCCAACAAAATGTTCATAGTAATTATCTTGGTGACTATGTGAATGTTGTTGACTTATCTCATGATGGTGAGAGTGAATTGCATCAATTGAAACGTGTCTCTGAAATTCATTTACAGTTACATGCTCATTAAAGTGCAAACATAAAGCGAGACTGATCATGCAGACTAGCCACATCATCACAAATTTGCTTTGTTTATCTCGCAATATATTTGTCATTAAAGATGCCCCTAAACAACCTGTTCAGCAGCATCGTTTGATTTTCTTGACCTACCTTGGTTAAACCACACATATAAGGTTGGCAAAATAATCAAAGTCAGTAAGGTTGATGAAATAATCCCACCAATAACGACAGTTGCAATTGGGCGCTGAACTTCAGAGCCAATGCCTACGTTTAAGGCCATCGGAATAAAACCTAATGAAGCGACCAAAGCTGTAATCAACACGGGACGGAGTCTTTCCATTGCACCATGTTTCACTGCATCAATGACACTTTCACCTTGAACTCTAAGTCGCTGAATGGCTGAAACAAGAACCAAACCATTCAGCACAGCAACACCCGATAAGGCAATGAAACCCACAGCCGCAGAAATGGAGAATGGGATATCACGTAGTGCTAAAGCAATCACACCACCTGTTAGTGCAAATGGCACACCTGTGAATACCAAGATACTGTTTCTAACATTACCTAAAGCCATATAGATCATGGCAAAGATCAGAATTAAAGCAATCGGTACTACAACCATAAGACGATTTGAAGCAGATTCCATTTGCTCAAACGTACCGCCCCAAGTCAGCCAATAACCATCTGGTAATTTAAAATCAGCAGTCAGCTTAGATTGTGCTTCTGAAATGTAACTACCAATATCAGTTCCACGAACATTTGCTGTAATGACGATACGACGTTTACCATTTTCGCGAGAAATCTGGTTTGGTCCTTGAACATTTTTTAACTCGATCAATTCTGATAAAAGAACACTCGAACCATCAGCTAAACTCACAGGAATCTGATAAAGCTTCTCTAGGTCTGTTACCGAGTTTTGGTCCATGCGTACCACAATGTCGAACTTTCGATCTCCTTCAAACACCTTACCTGCTGTCTCGCCTGTAATTAGACTAGAAACCTGTTTTTGCACATCCTCTGCATCAAGCCCATAGTTGGCAATCATGTCTTTTTTCAGCTCAACAGAAACCATGGGTAAACCAGACATCTGTTCGACTTTAAGATCAGCAGTACCATTGACTCCCTCTAAAATCTTAGCGGCAGCGTTTGCTGATTCAAGTAACTGTTCCAAATCATCACCATAAATTTTTACGGCAACATCGGTTCTGACACCTGAAATAAGTTCGTTAAAACGCATTTGAATCGGCTGTGTAAACTCATAATTGTTTCCATATACGCCTTTAGATACGCGTTCAATTTCAGCAACAACCGCAGACTTTTCCTTATCAGGATTAGGCCACTGACTACGAGGTTTCAGCATGACAAAGTTATCTGCAACGTTAGGTGGAACAGGATCAGTCGCAATTTCAGCAGTCCCTACTTTGGCAAAAATAGTCTGAACTTCTGGAATTTTCTTAATCTCTTTTTCTAACGTGTATTGCATTTCAATTGCTTGAGTCAACGACGTGCCAGGGATACGCAAAGCATGTAGTGCCACATCTCCCTCATCCAAGGAAGGTATAAACTCTGAACCTAAACGAGTCGAAAGACTTGCACTAAAAACAAAGAAAATAGAGACAAAAGCAATTAGCAAATATCTGTGATTTAAAGACCAATCTAAAATTGGGTTATAAAACCTTTTGATACCATGAACGATTTTTGACTCTTCTTCTTTAATTTCACCGGTAGTGACCAATGCCACCATTGCAGGGACAAACGTAATTGAAAGTATCATTGCTGCCACTAAAGCCATAACCACTGTTGCAGCCATTGGTGTAAACATCTTTCCTTCAACACCAGTCAAAGTCATTACAGGTAGATACACCAAGATAATGATCAATTGACCATAGAGAATCGCTTTGCGGGATTCTTTAGTCGCCTCAAACACAGTCGTAAAGCGTTCTTGCCTTGTTAAAACTCGCCCAAGCTCTTTTTGTTTAATTGCCAACTTTGCTAAGGAAGCCTCAACAATTACAACAGCACCATCTACAATAATCCCGAAATCTAGTGCCCCAAGACTCATAAGGTTTGCACTAATTTTTTGGTTCACCATACCTGTGATTGTCATCAGCATGGATAATGGAATAACTAGAGCTGTAATCAGCGCAGTACGGAAATGACCAAGAAATACAAACAGAACAACGATTACTAGAATCGCACCTTCTAAAAGATTCTTTTTCACCGTCTGTATCGTTGCATCAACCAAAGTTGTACGGTTATAGACCGCTTTTGCTTCTACACCTTCTGGTAATGATTTTTGAACTTGCTGTAGTTTTTGATCAACAGCATGAGCAACATTTCGTGAGTTCTCACCGATAAGCATGAATGCTGTACCCAGTACAATTTCTTGCCCATCTTTAGTTGCGGCACCTGTACGTAATTCGTGACCAATAGATATTTTGGCAACATCTTTCAATCTGAGGATATAACCATTGCTCGTCGTAATCGGGATATTCTGGATTTGCTCAATTGAGTTAATTTGAGAATCAGAACGAATCAAATACTGTTCACCATTTTTCTCAATATACCCCGAGCCTTTATTCATGCTGTTCTTAGAGATAGCCTCTAAAATCGCCTTCTGATCCAGCCCTATGCTACGTAAATAAGCATAATCAGGTTGAACTACAAATTGTTTGAGATAACCACCAATGGTATTGATTTCATTAACACCCTCTACATTTCGAAGCTGAGGTTTAATCACCCAGTCTTGTAAGGTGCGTAATTCCGTTGGTGAAAGTGGATTAGGATTGTTCTTGGCATTTTCAACGGTATACATGAAGATTTCGCCAAGTCCTGTAGAAACAGGCCCCATAGAAGTTGCAATTCCAACGGGAAGATTTGGTGTCACCCCTTGTAGCTTCTCATTCACTAATTGTCGGGCAAAATAAATATCCGTCCCTTCTTTGAAAATTGCCGTCACTTGTGACAGGCCATACCGAGAGACTGATCGGGTATAGTCTAAATTTGGAATACCAGCCAAAGCCGTTTCAATAGGATAAGTCACCTGAGACTCCATCTCCATTGGAGAGAGTCCTTGAGCTTCACTATTAATCTGAACTTGTACATTCGTAATATCGGGAACAGCATCAATTGGTAGCTTAAAATAGTTATAAGCCCCCAATGCACCGACAAATAGGAATACGATGAGTACAAGCCAACGATTCTTAATCGAGAGTTTAACAATCTGATCAAACATATTCGCTACTCCCCTTAATGGTCATGAGTAGCGCCAGATTTACCTAGCTCTGCTTTTAAAAGATATGAATTTCCTGCGGCATAAACCTGTCCTATTCGTAATCCAGATTTAACTTCCACATACCCATTGTATTTATCGCCAAGCTCCAGAGGTCGAGCTTCAAAATCGTTACCAACACGAATGAATACCACGTCCCAATCACGGAAATTCTGTAACGCATCTTCACGTACAACCATTGGCTTTTGACTTTGATTTTCAAAAATTTGAGCCGTGATTAACTGTCCAGAACGCCACTTAAACTGATTTGGTATCTCAATAAATACCTTCGCTGTACGTGTTTTAGTATCGATGACATCACTAATATATTTGATCTTGCCCAATGCCTCTTCTGTGCCTGTCGGACTTTGAGGTTTAACTTTGACTCTGTTTGTAGGGTTTATAGCATTAAGCTTGTCAGCAGGAACATTTACTACCGCCAAGAGTTGCGAAGTATTTGCGATTTTAAAAATAGGGGTTGAAGAGCTTACATTAGATCCAACAGCACCAAGGATTTCTAATATTGTTCCTGACATTGCTGCACGAACTTCAACTGTTCCATTACCTGAACCGCCATAAGAGCTTATTAAGTTATTCAACTCATTTGCACGAGTTTGAGCAGCATCAAAATCTCTCTTTGCAGAAATATAATCAATCTCAGGTGATACACGCTTTTGCCATAATGCTCGTTCTTGTTCCATTTTTTGTCGAGCAAACTGTAGAGTATCCAAAGCAACTTTACGATCCGCATTCAAACGAATTAAATCTTGGCTTTGGACAACAGCAAGTAAGTCTCCTTGACTTACTTTATCCCCAATATTACGGTAGGTTTTTATCAGTGTTCCACTGGCTTTTGGTGCAACAAGGCTTTCAAAATTATCAGGAAACTTCAACTCACCTTTCAGTTCCAAAGCATTTTCAAACATCATTGGTTCAACTTTTAAGAGCTCTAAACCACTGCTCTTAATACTACTGTCTAACATGGTGACACGACCTTCTTTCGTATCCCACTTCCAAGTATGTTTTTTCCCTTGATAATCGACATTTACAACCATTAAAAACGAATGTGGCTCATAGACAATTTCATTTCCAATCAAGTAATCACTCTCTGGTTTAAATTGAATATTTTGCTCAGCATCTAAACGCTTAATGTATATATTCGCTTTTAAGTCTTCAGGTTTAAGCGGCTTGTCATTCAAATACCCATAAACACGGAGGTGTGGTTCCACTCCTTCTTCAAATATCTTAACCTCAGCAGAGAAATCTCCATCTCGATACAACCGACCACCGTGAGGTCCTTTCTCATCTCCAGCTACAGCTACTTTTTCTTCGGCGACCTCACCATGTCCACTCACTTGTGTCTTATTACCGGTTTTATACCAAGCAATAGCACATAAGACGATAAGTAAGGCAACGACACCAGTTGCAATCAATGTATTGGTTTGTTTATTCATATTCTTGCCCTTATTCTTGATCTAAATGAGTAATGTAGTTGCGCTCGACTTCTGCAATTTCTGTCTGCAAAGCCAACCACAAATCGAATCGAGCAAGATGTTTGTCTAGCCAAATTTGCTTGATGTTATTGAACTCAAGTAAAGAGTTTTTCCCTGCTTGGTAACCCATCTCTGCAATTCGCAGGCTTTCATTTGTTGCGGGCAAAACGGTTTGATCATATTGCTTAATCGCATCAATTAAATTGGAAACCTCAATAGATTTGTTTTCCAATTCAATTTTAGAGTTACGACTCAAAAGCATAGACTGTGTTTCTGCTTTCGTATGCTCTGCTTGAGCAATCGCAATATTGCCCTTATTTCGATTAAAGATATTGAGGGGTATTGACGTTGAAACTTGGAAGACTTTGTCATTGGTTTCTTGGTAGTTCCTAACCCCGACTCCCAAAGTAATATCTGGTATTGCTTCTTTGCGGGCCAGTTCAAACTGAGTCTTTTTCAGCTTCGAACTCAGCGTTGCTTCTTGCTCAGACAAACTTATTTTGTTTGTGAAATTAAAGCTTAACGGAACCTCCAATGCATTACTTGGCAGGTTGGAAGTGAACTTAGAACACAGATTTTTCTGGAACTGAATCTTCTTCACTTCATTTTGATGGCGCAATTTCGACTCAGATGAAAGTGCTATGCTTAGCTGAGCATCGGAAGGAATTACTCGCCCGTACTTAAGCCGTTCGGAAAGAACGTTAGCTTGTCTGGCATTCAATTTACTCTCAGAAGAATAAATTTCAGCACGCTGAGTAGCTACATACCAATTCGCCATACAGATTCTTAAATCTGCTTTGAGTTCAGCCTGACGCTTTGCTATTTCGAACTGATTACGATCACCTTGAAAACTCGCAATCTGTTTTCTCAAGGAAAGTTTATTACTAAGAGGAATCTCTTGTGACAGTCCCAATAAGGTTGTTGGGCCATCCAAATCCTTCAGTTTAGAATTACCGAGATTATCCAACTCCACATTGAAAGTCGGATTATTTAATCTACCAGCAAACTTTTGATTAATTTCATAAGCTTGCTCGGACTGCTTTAAGCTATTGAGTACAGCATCACTTGCGATTACCTGCTTTTGTAGTTCAGCATAATTCGTTTCTGCGAATACATTTGCTGCTGTTGCTACAAATCCACAGGTAAGAAATATCTGATATTTTTTAGACATGACTTTACCTATACAAAAAAATTAAAATTAATTTTTGTATAGAAAAATCAATTATGTAGGACGATTAAGTTTTTAGAGTAGGTATAAGAATTACTAAATACTAGAGGGGATCGCCGCTTTAAAAAGGCTCGATAAATAGGCTTTTCAAAAAGCTGGAAAAAGAATAAAACTAGTGGAAGTGCGAAACTCAGAATAAAGACTGGATCTATGCTTAGATCACTATCAGAAGAAATTGGTTTTACTGAATGATGATAAATTGGCTCATCAATGTTCTTCCAGCTATGTGCTTCAGCGTCATGATCAGTAGAGTTTTTAAGAGAATCACTATAATGCTGCAAAGACCAATGACTTGATGCATCATCCTCAACGACAATACTTAACTCATGTTGGTGTTCAATATTCTCAAGTAAGACAGGCGCCCACGCATGAACTCCGGTAATTGTTATCGTAAACAAAAACAGGATAAATGCGAGTATAAGCTTAGACAACCTACTTGAACGCATAGCGATGGAAATACTACTGATTTGCTAACAAAATACTAAAAAGTTTTATTAAAGTAAATCTCTCTCCTCAACATTTGAGAATGAATATGTTCGAAACTATTGAAATCAAATGACATCCAAATCAGCATGGATGGTAAAGGTCGATGGGTTGATAATGTGATGGTTGAACGATTATGGCGGAGCGTTAAATATGAAGAGGTGTATCTCAAAGCCTACAGCAATGTTTTGGATGCGAAGAAGCAATTAAACGCATATTTTGAATTTTATAATTTGAAACGACCTCATTCGAGTCTGGACAAAATGACTCCAGATGAGTTTTACTATGACCAGCTACCACAACAAAATAAGGTAGCTTAACTAGAGCAGAGTATCACTTATAAATAAGCTTTTAGTTGTTCAAACATGTGGGACCACCTCTATTTAAAAAAAGGAAAGAAGATGAAAATTAAGTTTTTAACAGTTTCATTGATGCTTATTCTGCCATTTTCTGTTTTTGCAGCAAATACTGTAGTAGAAAAAGCGGTCATTGAATCAAATAATACATATAAGGCGAAGTATAACTTAGAGGATATGACTGAGTTTAATCAGGCTCAAAAGGGCTTTATTGCCAAGCCAACAGGTCAAATTAAAAGTGAGAAAGGCAATGTTATCTGGGATTTTGATGCATTTAGTTTTTTACAAGATCAAGCACCAAATACCGTTAATCCCACTCTATGGCGACAAGCAAAATTAAACAACAATGTTGGGCTATTTAAAGTAACAGATCGAGTTTGGCAAATTCGTGGTTTTGATTTGGCAAATATGACCATCATTCAGGGTGATACTGGCTGGATTATTGTGGATACATTAACCTCTAAAGAAACGGCTGAAGCAGCACTTAAATTTGCTAGACAGCATTTAGGTGAGCAAAAAATTTCAGCCATTATCTTTACCCATAGCCATATCGATCATTTTGGTGGTGCATTAGGCGTTCTTTCTAGCGAAGAAATTAACGCTAGAAAAACTCCAATTATTGCGCCAAAAGGCTTTATGGAAGAAGCGACCAGTGAAAATGTGATGGCAGGTTCAGCCATGATACGTCGTGCGACTTATATGTATGGAACTTTTCTACCTAAAAATGCGGAAGGATTGGTGGATACAGGTTTAGGTAAGGCTGTTGCTGTGGGAAAAATGGGCATCCTTGAGCCTACACAACTGATCACTCAACCAGAACAGAAAATGACGGTTGATGGCTTGGATTTTGTGTTTTATAACGTGCCGGGTTCAGAAGCACCAGCAGAATTAACGTTCTCTATCCCATCATTGAAACTTTATAACGGCGCAGAAATTCTATCTCATACCATGCATAATCTTTATACCCTTCGGGGTGCTAAAGTCCGTGATGCCTTAAAATGGGTGGGCTATCTAGACCAAGCAATGCAGCATGCCAAAGCATCCGATGTATTGATTGCACAGCATCATTGGCCTGTCTGGGGCAATGACAATATTCAAGATTTTATTAAAACCCAGCGAGATGTTTATAAGTTCACGCATGATCAGACGGTGAGATATATGAACTCTGGTTTTAATGGCGCTGAAATTGCCGAAAAAATTAAGCTTCCAGCGGCACTTGATCAAAAACTATATGCTCATGGCTATTATGGAACCCTAAAACATAATGTAAAAGCAGTATACCAATATTATATGGGATGGTTCGATGCCCATCCTTCCAATTTAGATCCATTACCCCCTAAAGCTGTTGCAAAAAAATATATTGAGTTAGCAGGTGGGGAGAACAATGCATTGAAAAATGCGCGGGATGCCTACGCTCAAGCTGACTATAGATGGGCTGCCGAGATTTTAAAACATATTGTGTTGAATAACCCTCAAAACCAACAAGCAAAAGACTTATTGGCGAATACTTATCGTCAATTGGGCTATGCTGCTGAGGCTTCAACTTGGCGTAATTTCTTTTTGGTGGGCGCTCAAGAGCTACAAAATAATGTACCCCTACAAAATACTTCTGATCCGAGTGATTTATTGATTCATACACCAACTGAAAGATTTCTTGAAGCTATGGCGACAAATTTAGATGTGGAAAATTTAAAAAATGAAAACCAGTGTATCAATCTGGTTTTGTCGGATACCAAAGAGCATTTTTCATTATGGGTTGAAAACTCAGTCATGCAGTTTAAGCGTTATGATGAAAGTAAAGATTTGGCATTGGATTGCCCTACATTAACCTTAACCAAGCCCTTATATCTAAAAATGATTACAGGTCAAATAGAAGGGGTAAAAGTCCTGCTTTCTAAAGACAGTAAAGTCAAAGGTAATCCACTGAAAATTGGAAAATTCTTTGCAATGTTTAAACGTCCAGATTCAATTTTCCCGATTGTGACTCGACCAAATGGCTAAGCTCAAATAAGTAAAGTCGAAACTTAAATTAATAGATCCAAAGAAATGGGTGAAATTATCAACTTGGTTCTCCCAATCTTATAACAGGAATACAAGAAATTATTTCTTGTATTCCTCTTTAAAATTAAAAGTAAGCTATATGTATTTTAACTCTATTGATACTTTATTAAATGGTTTTTGAATTTTTATACTTTATTTTCGATGGAGATATTTTTATTAGTAGCTTGTTTAAAAAAGATTTGTTTATTTTTCTATTAATTGCTTCTAAATAATAACTTCAATATTTTTGTGGTTAAAAGGCAAGGGGGTATTATGATGTGTTTTTTATTGAAAATAAGCTTTTATATTACCAATATCAGCAAAAGGAGTATGAATAAGCTCAAATCCGATCTATCTAATACTTACCCATTTTTTAGGGCAGCTATTAAGCTAAATTTGAGCTAAGTTTTCTACAGTCGTCAAATCATCCGCTACTGCTAGATAAGTATGTAATTATTAAATTCGGCATTAAGCAAAAAATAAGGGAAAAACTATTCCTTTATTTTTAGATAAAATAAATTTTAGGCAACATCCTCTTTAAAGTACTGATGCTTTCTTTTGGAATTATGCTTCCAGCTTTTAGCTACCTTGTAGACTGAAGATGGAAGATCATCCCATTCTTCTGGCAAACCAGAACCTCGTGCAACACGAAGTTTTAAAGGATAATCCTTATATTCGATCAAATGAAAAAAATAGAAACTACGTTCTGGATATGTACTGAACTTTTTAAAATAAGCATTCCTCATATGGGGATATCGTTTTCGGATACCATCATTAGGATCGATTTTTACAGGGCGCTGGTACTGAAATTTCAGCTTTTGCATATTACCTCCTAGTTTAAATTATCTAGAAGGGATCCTCTGCGTAGTAATTCATGTTTTAAAAACCTCTGGTCAATTATCGCTTTAGCTTTATATATTTAGCCTACCTTAGATCAAGCTATTTAAAATAATAGCCTAGCGTATCGTCTTTTGAATCTCCCCACCCCGTCCATATCTGGGTCAATTTTACATAATGCTGATTAACGCTTTGAACTTTATATAAATAGCTACGTGGTGGAGAAATATTATTCGTTCGTACTTTCTCAATTAGAATAAAGGTCTTGTCATCTAGCCATTTTACTCGAAGTGGTAAAGGATCTTGGCATTGCCCCATTTCGGCATACATTGCTGCGTCCTTACCATTTTTGGCAAAAGATAATCCCGCACATTCGGTATCTGGCAAATCTAAGACCAGACGCTTTCCTACTAGGCTTTCTTTTGCACCAGCACAAGCTAGTGTTGAAAGACTTAAACATAATCCTGCGAATATTAATTTTTTCATTTGATTTGACTCTTTATTTATTTGGAAGTTAAAACACATTGTCAATAAAGCCACACTGTAAAATGTGTTGTGAAGAATTGACTGGGTTGTCATAAAGACTGATAAAAGCAATCATATCATTCAGATAAGAAGTGTCACGTTTATAGGGCTGGCTATAAATATAAATCTGTTTGGGTGTATAGATCTTTTGATTTTGGAAGACTTCGCCATTAAAGACCTTTAAATGTGGATATTGCTGAAAGACTTTTTGGGTTTTACTTCTATTTTGATCATCATGCATAGAAGCTTTATCCCACTGCTGTTTAAAGCTTTTGAATTGCTGCCCTGTATGGCGACTGAATTTAATATTTAATCCGCTCTCAATTTTTTGTTTAGTTGTGGCGATGTCATCTCGACGATAGATCGATGTACTTGCTCCTGCAACACTGACATGCATTGAGGTCTCAATGCGTTGAATCGGATTGCTTTTGTTTCTAGGACGATAGACGGTTGTTTCAGGGCAGTCCTGACAGAAATTTTCATCGTCTGAATCATCGATAATGGTCGTCTCTTGCTTGCTATATTGCTTTTGAAATTGTTTCTGAAGTTTGGCGATCGCTGGTGTTGGTATATCTGCCCTGTCACCCAACGCCAGTTGGTTATTAAAAGATTGTTCATTTTCAGTCCAATCCAGACAGGATAAGCCTTGCTCCAGTGTTAAAGATGAGGCAGAAATAGGTTGAGCCGTCGCGGTGTGTATCATGAGCAGCGAGATACTCGTGACAAGAAATTCTTTAATCATACATCTCATTTTGTTGTTGTCCTTATTTTCGCTTACCGATCATTCACGTTAAACCAGTAGGAATATTCTTTAGGCTGACCATTCACCAAGACATTGCTGAGTTTGACATCGTAGATCACGTTCAGTTTCAAATCGTCGAAGTTAAATTGGATATGGTTGGGAACACCGATATTTTCATAGCGTATATTGCTGATCTTCTGTTTAGCTCCACTACTTCGTTCAGTGACTACAACAGTGGCTTTGGCGTAATCCACATTTCGATTGGCAAAGAAATTCTTTTGATCGGTTAAAACTGAAATCGAGAGAATTGAACCCGCCATATAATATTTGGCTGGATAGTTGTGGTAGGGATAGGCAATCACACCGAGTGGTGCAGTGGTTGGATTGTCGAAGGGATAAACCACTTTGTAGGACGTACCGACCACATAAGGGAATCGGGTATCTTTAAATGATGGCGCATTAACTGAACCATACGCCGATTTTTGTAAGAAAGGATTCAGCATCCAGAGGCGATGCCCCACATCTCCTGCAAACAGATTTAATTTGTCATGCACCATATTTGTAATGCTTTCGGCAGGTGAATAGTCATATTTATTCTGTCTTACCCCCATTTCCAAACTACTGGTTTTTGCACCCACTGCACCAATATCTGAATAGCAGTTTGTGTTTGATTCTGGGTAATGGGTCAAGATGTTGTTTGCAGCAAGAATCAGCGCCGTCTGCATCATCTCATCTTCATGGGCATAGTCGTATGTAATACTTGGCAGCCCATGCAAGGCACGAACCGTATTGATTTCATTTAAAAATTCATTTCTAAACTTTGCACTGAGCTTACCCGCATAACAGTTATTAATATTGGGGGCATCACTCATAGATGAAGCCTTAAACACATCAAAGCTGATGGTTTTACTCTCTGCTACCAGTGTTTTGGTATCACCCTCTTGGGTGAGTTTAAGAGTACATACACCCGCCCCAATCCCCTTGAGTTCGCCCTGACTATACGTACAGGTTGATGAAGAAAGGCTGCTAATCGTGACGGGAAGTTTGGCACTGGATTCAGTATCCAGTGAATACACACTATCCGTCAGGATGTATTTGATTTTGAGTGGGGTAATGGTTTGCTCGACCTTAGTTACACAAACATTATTTTCTAGATATTGATCGGCAGCACAAGTCACATTGACGGTCATGCGGCTATTGAGTGGTAGAACTTTTGTTGTACCAGCCTGTGTCAGTGCCAGAGTACACTGTCCAACCTTTAGGGCTTTAAGTTCACTATCATTTACACTACAGATGTTGGGGGTATTACTGCTAAAAGTCACTGCCAGACCTTGATCTGTTTGCAGCGATAATGGATAGCTTTGACCTTGGATCAGGTTACTCAATGAGAATGCCTGAATATTCTGCGGCGCCTTATTTCTACATGTCCCCTCTTCTAGATATTGAGTTTCAGCACAAGTTACAGGCTTAGGATTGGTACTGCCATTATTAGGATTTTCCGTTCCACCACCATTGGATGAACTGGACTCTCCTCCCGAACCACCGCCTCCACAACCGACCATGACTGTACTGATTGCCATCATCAGCACAGATGGCATAAAGGTTTTTGAAATCATCATGATTGACTGCCTTATATTTATATATTGTTATTGATAATGATCAGCCGAAAGGAGTTGACGGATTTCACTGGCCATTTTTGGGCTACGCCAAGGAAACAGCACTTTAAGGCTGTAATTTGGTTTAAATTGATCCCGTGTTCCAATATTGACTTGGAACTCACGTTTCATCGGTGTCCGATGGACTTGTTGGTTAACATGAGTTCCCATCATTGGGTTACTGATCACCGTGGTTGTCGTTCTAAAGCGATCTTCAACCAGATTGTAATGACCCACAGAGGTAATGTAGTCGAAAGGATATTTCACTAGACGTTGATCAGGCTGATCAAACAGGATGATGGTTTTGTCCTGAGAGTTAATCCAGACACCACGGTTTTGATAATTAAAAGTTTCACCCTGACGTTTCAGTTGTTCGGTCATTCCGTCAAAATAGGTATTTCCATATTGATAGAGGTAGTAAATGATCACAAACCAGAACAGGTCAAAGCCAAAGAAAATGTAACCGAAAGCACCAAAAGAGAAGATTTTGGCAACGATGAGAAAGATCACGATGGGTAAGACCACACATTTTATAAAGAGCTTAGATTTTTGTGGACGGTGTTCAATGGGTATGATTTTGGGTTTGCTTAATTCAGTCATGGTTGTTTCCCGCATGTTCAATGCAATGCACAATCACCAGCAGATATAAAAAGGTTTATTTTTTATAGGCGTGACTTAGCCATCCACCGTTGGATTGTTCTTGTAAAAATATTGTTTGAATACAGACGAATAATAAAAAATTAGCCGTATCGCCCTCGTTGCAAAGCACAACAAGGTTGAACATGGGGTGAGTCGCAAATTAGAAAAGATTGGTACAGCATAAGAAGCTCCTTTGTTTAGAAAAGAAGTCCTACCGATTACTGCTAAATAATGGTGGCAGAACGAAAGAGGGTTAGCAGACTGGTAAACAAAGAAACCAGCACGTACAAAGACGTCCCCCTTCCGCCCTACCATAGAGAAAAGAGGGACGAGTGGGTACAGCAGAATACAAAGTCAAACTTTGTACTCTTTCTTTGTTTACGAAGGGTCTGCTAAAACCCGCTGGCAATGTAGGCCAGCGAGCCCATATTAATTTTATCCTGCGCTTTAGTCAATTTTACAAAGCACTAAAATCTATACAATTAGATTCGCCAAATGTAATGCAATAAGTCTTTGATTTTTCCCATAAGGTCAAATTACTCCGATCGATCGGCTCATTTTGCTTTGATGGATGAGGCTAAAATGGACTGTTGTTCTCTATTAAAATAAAACAATAAAATAAAGAATTAAATCAGGCGCGGCTCAGCTTTTACATTCGACGCATTGAGATGAATGAATACCTAATGAGCTGTTAATGAGAAGATTGAGATTTGCTCAGGATGATTTAAAGCGATCAAACTGAAGCTCACGCACCTTCAGAAATAGCCTATTAAATGGGATAGAATAAATAATCAGCAAAGCTCAGCGGGTCGATTAAATGAACTCAGCCAGTACAGCAACGTTTTTAGCAGAAGCCGTCTTGAAAACCGCGAATTTACTTGGTCTTAGTAATACTCAACTGGCTGCTGTGATGGGTCTCGATCTCATGTCGATGAACCAAAACGAATTCTCAGCTGTATTAGAACCCGCATCTGCACAAGGTGAAACTGGATTATTACTGATTCGCCTTTATCAAAGCTTATCTACGTTAACGGGCGGTGATTCTGAATGGATTGATTATTTTATGAATGCATTCAATACCGCAACTGATGGTGTCCCCATTCAGCAAATTCAGATCATAAAAGGCTTAGAGAAAGTCTTAACAGTAGTTGAAGCCCTAAACAATCACTAATTTATTTAACTCATTCTTTTAGCGAATCAACCTCGATTTGATGGATTAGAAATTCTGATCATCATTTTCATCACTTCTTTTAACAACACAGCAAACATTAAAGTTTGTGCTCAATACGCCACTATAAACATTGTTCATACCCAATTTCCCAGCCGTCAGAAATTTAAAATATCTCCAGCAGAATCAACCAATTAATTAATGTTAAGATATGTAAAAAGATCCAATTACATCGTTGACAGCTCAAGCGATACCCAGTTAAGCTAATTGTACACAGCAAAATCTGTGTTCAGGCGTAGGAAACCTGATATTATCTAGGTGCAAATAAATGTCGCACTTGCGGCTATTTTTTTGTCTACTGTTTAGCAGTCGTTATGGCAGTTTGACAGGACAACCGTAAGGTTGGCTGAGCCTAGATTCAGTATTTCCTACTCCTGTTAAGCTGCCACCATCATCGTAGGAAAATGATGGCGGTAAGTAATTAAACTTATCTAGGATTACTGCTATGAACGCAATTCTTCATGGTGCAAACACTTGCACACCTAAAAAACAAGCCTCGCAACTGATTGTTGAACTTGGCAAAACTATTTCAAATCCTCAGCGTCAAACACTCGCTAATCTTTATATTGCGGTGGATACAGCCAATTCATTACTCAACGAGCTTGAACAAGCCCATCAAATTATTCGTCAATGCATGCATGAAATGACTGATGAGCAAATTCTTGAAGTTGCAAAGCTCAATCAGAATAACAACCTCTCCTCTCTATGGGCATTTCGTACACATCAACGTCACAAGATGATTGAACGTGCACAACGTGTGCTACGTGGGGCGAATCATGTCCAAGACCAATAAAAATAATCACCTCCTAATTTCTGGAGACTATCCTCTGATTGCTTCGCCAACGCTTGCCAAAGCGTTTGGCGTGGCTGCCGCCAATTTTTTACAGAAGCTGCATTACTTTCTAGAAAATAACGAAGGAAAAACCTTTAATGGAAAAAAGTATTGGTTCCATAGTTATGAACAATGGCAAAGCACGCTTGGCGTGTACAGCATCTCAACAATCAAACGAATTGTTGCAAAGTTAAAGCGAGCTGGGATTCTTGTGATTGAAAAGTTAGCACAAAATAAATGGCTGCAAACCAATTTCTATACGATTAACTATAAGAAACTCAAACAATTCATCAAAGTCGACAGTCAACAAGATCATCAGGCTAAACTGAAATCACCCATTTCTGCTCCAGTCGCTGCACCCAGCTTGCAGAAGCCAGCACCAGCACATACTATTCAACCGAGTGCACTAATTAATTCGATTCAACAGGCATTTCAAAATATCAAGGTTAGATCAAATACATTTGAACCAACATTAAAAGTGGCAAAAGAATCCCGTATACGCTCCGACTTTGTCACGCGTGAATCTTATTCAGTAGAAGGATTAAGCCAACCACTCCACCCTGCGGCATCCAAGGAAATATTAAAAAATATGGATATGGACTACCGCTGCTTTTATCAAGCACTGCGGCAACAACGGGTAGATATTGATTATGATGATCAGCGTATTCAACAACTGTTAAAGTATCAGAAGCGAATTCTTCAACACATTGTATATATCAAACAAAATTTTTCAGGACATGAGCGTTATCAATGGCACACGCTTGAACAATTGCAGATGGAAAACTATTTTAAGTAATAGGTCAAATTGCGCTAATACCAATTCAGTTGATCCGTCCACAGAAAGTATATAGACAGATCAACTGATTTAATTAAAGGTTGAAGAAGGAATAATACATTCCATCGAGCTTGCTTGTGAGCCGTCATCATCTTTGGTTCATTAATGAGGATATTAGAAGTCAAAATCAAATTTTTTAGATTGATCAAGTTGTGGCTTATTCTGGTTTTCCTGTTCACGTTTTTTAGCCAACGCTAGCTCATACTCTTTTTTATAAAGTTCATACAGATTATTTTGACGAATTTCCCGAATGTTCTTTCTATATTCTGCTACCTTGTTTTGATCTTCAGGATCAGTGCTATAGAGTAATGACCTTGGAATTTGTGGGACTGTTTTTAAATTGGTTCCATGTTTTTTATTATAATCTTCATTAGATAAGCACGATACTGCACTGCTCACTTCGATTTCCATACCATGAATTTCTATAATTTTTGTGGGTGCATATTTTTCTAAAAATTCATTTATTATTTTTTCAGTTTGTGTTCGGTAGTGAAATAATATATTACGACCAAATCCAAGCACATCCGCAGTAATTTTTAATGCACCCCCTTTTTCAGGATTTTTTTGACGATATTGCTTAAAGAACTGCTGTGGGGAACGTTGAATATTATCCAACATACTTTTTTCTGAAAATAATAAATGTAAATGTGGCTGTTCTGACTGTCCATCGAGCGCGGCCACATGATTATGAATTGCGATTGTTGATGGCATTTTATATTGACCACAAAACTCATGCATTAATCTTTCAGACAACTCTATACGGCGATTTTTATCCAGTTCTTTTGGCAAAGCGATTGTAATATGTGATGAGGTTCGTCTAGTCTCACTTGTATATTGATCAGCTGCATACCAAAACTTTTCAGGATTATTTTCAGACCAAATCGGCATATTATAAGACGCACAATATTCAAGTTCTTCAATCTCACTTTTATGCTTTGAAAAATATAAAGTACGCGTAATATAGTGATATGCACTTTTTGAGAGTCTATACTTTGAATCACCATCACTCAATTTTATTTGACTATCACCTTTAACGTTGTGACTTAAATGAAAATAATACATTTTTACTTCCGATATTAATTTAACTGGAATATCGGATCCTACAAAATTTTAAAAATTCATGATTCGTTTCGTGAAGAAAAATGAAAAAAAATATTTTTCAATTAAAACGCATGAGCAATACCACTCCCATAATTTCAATTTACATAATAAAAACAATAACTTAGATATGTGTTTTATTTGTATGTAGAAACAGTAAATCTAAAACATGAGTAACGCATAAATTATATAATAATCAATTGCTTAAAACTAAAAGTGCTGCGCAGCACGAGGAGAAGTGTCTTTTAAAGCGAGCGAAGCGAAATTTAAAAGACACGGAAACGAGATATAAAAAATCTTTTTTGCATTCGCAAAAAAGATTTTTTATCTGTCCCACCATTAACAGCCAAAAAAACTAACAGAAGAGTAGTTTTTTTTGAAAAACCCAACATATGACGATTTTTTTTAAGATTCTGTGATATACCAACATTTTCTTAAATGCAGATGGTTTAAAATGGCTAGAGCTAGATTAACAGTAGATGAAATTATTTTAAGTGTTGAAAAACACTTAAAACAGATAGCAAGACGCACTCATTCAGATGAGTTAATACTACAATTGATTCGATCAAAAACTGCAAATCAATTTACAGAAGAAGACATTAAAAATTTGAGGAATAAATATCACAAAATTTTGGAATTAAACAGATTAGCAGAATTAATGGACTCCATCTGCACAATCGCAAAGGGTGATCGTTCTGATATTGAAAATGATATCGTTTTTTTTAGTGGATATGAAGACCCTTTCTCTCAGACTGATGAAAGATTAAAAATAGCCTTAAGGATGCTAAAAAACTACAATCGAAGAGTTCCTGATTCAATAAAACAAAAAGCACATGATGAAATCAAAAATTCATTTCATAGTTCTTACAGACAAGAAAAACAAAAGATAAAAGATCGAAAGCAAGAGAATCATGAGAAATTTTTTCTTGGAAGTGTGCTTATATCATTTTTTAAATCACAAAATATTGAAATGAATTATCTTGAGAATACACTTAAAATGATAGAGCTTTATCAAACTAAAGATTATTTTAGAAAAGAGCTGTTTTTAGAATCAGAAATCAAAGAATTTAAATTTTCAGAGCAAGGTAGAAACTTTAACGACAAGAAAAACGCGATTTTATCTGATGCTAAAAATCCTTTTAAATAGAAATATAGATTAAAAGATAAAGCAGTATACGTTTATCTCATTTATTTTAAATGAGATAAGCAGTCAACGTTGTTATTACCTAAAACTAACAAAAGATTATTTACTGACATAATAAAAAAATAAGTCTTTTTTTTGATTTTTTAAACATATCTCATCTTTTTTTTAATTAATTTGATAGCCTTTATTTCAAGAGATTTCCTCTTAAAACTATATTGTAGGAGATAATTAATGGGTATATCTATAGACCTTACTAATACAGAGCGACGTGTATCAACTGCGGAATTTGCATTAAGAATGAATATATCTGAAAAAGAGCTGTATGATCGAATTAAAACTGGTCGCGTGAAAAGACCAATTAAAGATGGACGTAAAAACTATTGGCTTAATAGCTATGTCCTTACCTGTATTCTAAATGAGGAAAACTCCATTCTTACGTTAGAATGAAATAGATATTGCTCTAAGTCAAATGCGCCTGATTTTTCTCAGGCGCTTTTTTCAATATTCTCATTCATCCAATAGTTAAACTCTCTTCTAATATGATGACTTCTTTTTTAAGAGATGTATTAATTGTATAAAATTAAAAAGGTCACAAAAATTTTGTGACCTTTTTTGTAACAAACTCATATGTGAGTAACACTATGAGTAAGCTAAATTCTGATATAATAAATTATTTTAAATTACAACAATTTAATATATCAGTGAGCAGTTTACATCATTCCGCCCATACCACCCATACCGCCCATATCTGGAGCAGCTGGTTTGTCTTCTGGAATGTCAGTAATCATGCATTCAGTTGTCAACATTAAACCAGCAACAGAAGCTGCGTGCTCAAGTGCAGAACGCGTTACTTTAGCTGGGTCTAGAATACCCATTTCCAACATATCGCCATATTCACCAGTTGCAGCGTTATAGCCAAAGTTACCTTCACCCGCTTTAACTGCATTGATGACAACTGATGGCTCATCACCAGCATTCGAAACGATTTGACGAAGTGGCGCTTCAATCGCACGGCGTAAAATGTTGATACCCGCAGTTTGATCTTCGTTTGCACCTTTTAAGCCATCCAATACGTTTACAGCACGTACCAGTGCAACACCACCACCTGCTACAACACCTTCTTCAACTGCTGCGCGCGTTGCATGAAGTGCATCGTCAACACGATCTTTCTTCTCTTTCATTTCAACTTCAGTTGCTGCACCAATTTTGATAACTGCAACACCGCCAGCTAATTTAGCAACGCGTTCTTGAAGTTTTTCTTTGTCATATTCAGAAGTAGATTCTTCGATTTGCGCACGAATCTGTTGAACACGTTCCGCGATTTGTGCAGCATTACCCGCACCATCAACAATCACTGTATTTTCTTTAGATACAGTAATTTTGTGTGCAGTACCCAAATCTTGAAGAGAAGCTTGCTCTAAAGACATGCCGACTTCTTCAGAAATAACAGTCGCGCCAGTCAAGATCGCGATGTCTTGAAGCATTGCTTTACGACGGTCACCAAAACCAGGTGCTTTAACCGCACATACTTTGATAATACCGCGCATGTTGTTCACAACAAGTGTAGCAAGCGCTTCGCCTTCAACATCTTCAGCGATGATAAGAAGTGGTTTACCTGTTTTAGCAACTGCTTCTAATACAGTGATTAATTCACGAATGTTGCTGATTTTTTTATCTACAAGAAGAATGAACGGATTTTCAAGTTCAGCAGTTAAAGTATCTTGCTTGTTCGCGAAGTATGGAGAGATATAACCACGGTCGAACTGCATACCTTCTACAACGTCTAAAGCGTCTTCGAAGCCAGAACCTTCTTCTACAGTGATAACACCTTCTTTACCTACTTTTTCCATTGCTTGCGCAATCAACTTACCAACAGTTGTGTCAGAATTTGCAGAGATTGAACCCACTTGTTCAATTGCTTTGAAATCATCAGCAGGTTTTGCATTGGTGCGGATATTTTCAACAACCGTTTTTACTGCGATATCGATACCACGTTTTAAATCCATTGGGTTCATACCTGCAGTTACAGATTTGATCCCTTCATTTAAAATTGCTTGAGCAAGTACAGTTGCCGTTGTTGTACCGTCACCCGCGATGTCGTTGGTTTTAGAAGAAACTTCACGAACAAGTTGAGCACCCATGTTTTCAAACTTGTCTTTTAAAGAAATTTCTTTCGCAACTGTTACACCATCTTTAGTGATGTGTGGTGCACCGAAAGAACGGTCGATGACAACATTACGGCCTTTAGGACCTAAAGTTACTTTTACTGCATCTGCAAGCACGTTAACGCCTGCGATCATTTTTGAGCGAGCTGAATCACCAAATTTTACGTCTTTAGCTGACATGTTAAACTCCGAATCTTTTTAAATACTGAATCTGAAAATAAATTTGAGTTATGTGTCGTGTTAGCCTTCAAGTACAGCTAAGATATCTGACTCTTTCATAATTAAGAGTTCTTCACCACTTACTTTTACTGTTGTACCTGCATAAGTACCGAACAATACTTTGTCACCAACTTTAACGTCTAAAGCACGAACACCATTGTCAGTGATCTGACCATTACCCACTGCAATGATTTCACCTTGAGAAGGTTTCTCAGCAGCAGAACCTGGAAGTAAAATACCACCAGCCGTTTTAGTTTCTTCTTCTACGCGACGAATCACAACACGATCATGTAATGGACGAATGTTGCTCATATTTAACTCCATCAGACTTAGTCTTTTTTGATAAATTGTTATGACAAGACAAAAGCGCCATAACAAAATTTGATATGTCACTTTTGTGGGGTTAAAAAAAATGGCTTCAAGGGGGAAATTAAAAAAAAATCTATTTAAAGATGTTTTTTTCAACACAATCACATGATCTTGCCGAATTAAGCAGCATTTCATGATCGAAGAAAGATTTTCTGTTTTTCATCAAACCAATAATGCTCAATTGTTCCGTCATCTAAAATCACGTTAAAACTATTTGAAAACCCAAAACGCAAACGATTTGAAGTTGCTGTTCCAGCATGAATATCTAAAATAGGATGGTTGAATCCCAATTGAAAAATTTGATTTAAATCATGAACAGCAACTTTGTGTAGATGCCCATGTAATAAACCAAACAACCCTGTCTCACCCCAACGTTCTAATGCAATTTTAGCAAGCACAGGACAATCCTTATCTCCATGCTCATTTGGGAAGGTATAAAAAGGCTGATGGAAAGTGACCAATTTTATTTTATTTGTGGGTGCATTTTTCAGCTTGGTATCCGTTTCATGAATTTGCTCAAGAGAAATATGCCCTCGGGTATGGTATCTCCGACGAATACTATTCATGCCAACAATATAAAAATGCTCCGTTTCTAAAGTAGACTCTAAACGGCCAAAAAACGCTTGGTAACGTACAAATGGAGAGAAGAAGCGTTTCCAGACATGATAAAGCGGAATATCATGATTACCCGGCACAACAAGATATGGGATATGTAAAGAATCTAAAAACTGACGGCAATCATAAAATTGCTTGAAACGCGCACGCTGGGTTAAATCACCACTGATTACAATTGCCTCTGGGCGTTTTTGTTGGCAAAACAGTCGTATCGCTTGAATACATTCTTCACGTTCAGTACCAAAATGTAGATCAGATAGGTGTAACAACATTTGGAGCCATCACTTTCAAGGCTGATTTTTTTACTGAGAATTTTAAAGGTGGTTGCATATCCACTAATTCCCCATCGACTGCAACAGTAAGTTTGGCCTTTTTACAGTCAACCTGTATTTGTTCGGCACAAAAAGAATAGACGTCCGATGCTTGATCAATTTCACCTTGAACAAGTTTCCATAGCATTTTTAATAAACTGATTCGGTCACTTTTAGCAACAACAACTCCAGCTAACTTGCCTTTTGCAGCACATTCAGCCACTCTTAATTTCATATCCTCTAATTGCAACTGATTATTACCAAAGAATATTAACGGAGTAACTACAGGATATTTTTTCCCATCCACAGTGAGTGCGAGTTTTAATGATTTATGTTCGCGCACTAGCACATCTAACGCCGAAGTATAAGCATGTAATGGAAAGCGCCCTAAATACTGGTTATAAAGTTCACGCTTCTTAATGAATAAAGGATACAAACCTAAACTGGCATTGTTCAAATAAATTTGATCATTAATCGTTGCAACATGAACTTCGCGCGGTTGACCCACTGCGATTACTTCTGCTGCTAGAGCCACATCAATCGGAATATCTAAAGCACGTGCAACATAATTAAACGTACCTAAGGGCATTATTCCCATTGGAATATTGGTATGCATTAACTTTTTTGCTACGGCATTTAATGTACCATCACCACCTGCAGCAACAACTACCCCACGCGCATGTTCCTGTTGATGTCGAGATAAAACATTATTCATCATTTCATCAAAATTCATGTGCGAATTTAATTCAAACACCTGAATTTCAAATCCTTTCTGACTCCAAAAAGCCATAAGAGCTTCATACTGGTCTTCTTGCTGTGCTGCATGAAAGCCAGATTTTTGATTGTAAATTATGGACAAGGGCCGTAAATTCTGAATCATACCTAACAGCCTTAAAGATAAATCACCAGTATTTTTGTTTATAAAATAAACAATTAAAAGTTTGTTTATGTAAATTTTGGATGAGCATTATTCAATTTATCAATAATAATTCTCAAAAAAAATAAACAAATCTATCTAATTGTTTTTAATAATAATTTAAAATAAAAATAACACACATAAAAAAATTATATATAGAGCTAAAAAATACTCAATTTACGCAAAAACAATACGTTAACCATAAATATACACTCTTAGATTAAGACTCTATTAAGCACGGTAGTCTTATTTTTTTTACGATTTTATGCTTTAATACAGCCACTTTTTTTACTTCATCTATTTTCATTGTCATCCAATGAATAGAATTGTACGTCGTACACACTTTAAAAAGGCATCACCATGACCCAAGTGAACGCA
Organism: Acinetobacter sp. WCHA29; assembly: GCF_002165335.1. NCBI lineage: Bacteria > Pseudomonadati > Pseudomonadota > Gammaproteobacteria > Moraxellales > Moraxellaceae > Acinetobacter > Acinetobacter sp. WCHA29. The sequence continues at coordinate 65,749 of NZ_NHRQ01000011.1, read as the reverse complement.
CCAGAATTCGTTCGTCACCCTAAGCTTATTGCATGGGTGGAAGAAATTGCAAAATTAACCAAACCAGCAAAAATCGAATGGTGTGACGGAAGCGCGGAAGAATATCAACGTCTGATCGACTTGATGATCGCTAACGGCACCATGCAACAACTTAACCAAGAAAAACATCCTGGTTCTTATCTTGCAAATTCTGACCCTTCTGATGTTGCTCGTGTTGAAGATCGCACATATATCTGCTCTGAAAATCAAGAAGATGCTGGTGCAACAAACAACTGGGTTGCGCCTGCTGAAATGCGTGCGAAATTAAACGGCTTATTTGATGGCGCAATGGAAGGTCGTACCATGTACGTCGTTCCTTTCTCCATGGGTCCTTTAGGAAGCCATATTGCACACATCGGTATCGAATTAACAGATTCACCTTACGTTGCTGTCAGCATGACAAAAATGGCGCGTATGGGTAAAGCAGTTTATGACGTATTAGGTACAGATGGTGAGTTTATCCCATGTGTTCATACGGTTGCTGCTCCATTGAAAGATGGTCAAAAAGATGTCGCTTGGCCATGTAACAATGAAAAATACATTGTTCATTACCCAGAAACTCGTGAAATCTGGTCTTACGGTTCTGGTTATGGTGGTAATGCTTTACTTGGTAAAAAATGCCTAGCTTTACGTATTGCTTCTGCAATGGGTCGTGAGCAGGGTTGGTTAGCTGAGCACATGCTTATTTTAGGCGTAACCAATCCACAAGGTGAGAAACACTACATCGCTGCGGCATTCCCTTCTGCGTGTGGTAAAACCAACTTTGCTATGTTGATTCCACCAGCAGGTTATGAAGGTTGGAAGATTGAAACTGTAGGTGACGATATTGCTTGGATCAAACCAGGTGAAGATGGTCGTTTATATGCAATCAATCCAGAAGCAGGTTTCTTCGGTGTTGCACCTGGTACAAATACCAAAACCAACCCGAACTGTATGGCGACATTAACTAAAGATGTTATCTATACGAACGTTGCTGTAACAGATAACGGTGAAATTTGGTGGGAAGGTCTTTCTAAAGAAGTTCCAGCAAACTTAACCAACTGGAAAGGTCAGCCTCACGTTGAAGGTGAAAAAGCGGCTCATCCAAATGCTCGCTTTACAGTTTCAGCTGGTCAATGCCCTTCTATTGATGCTGACTGGGAAAATCCAGCAGGTGTACCAATCTCTGCATTCATCTTCGGTGGTCGTCGTGCAGATACAGTACCTTTAGTAACTGAAGCTTTTGACTGGGTTGATGGCGTTTATAAAGCTGCAACAATGGGTTCAGAAACAACTGCTGCTGCTGTTGGTCAACAAGGTATTGTTCGCCGTGACCCATTTGCAATGCTTCCTTTCGCTGGTTATAACATGGCTGATTACTTCGGTCACTGGTTACAACTTGGTCAAGAAGTTGGCGCTAAAGCAGAAGCTGCTGGTAACAAATTACCAAAAATCTTCAATGTAAACTGGTTCCGTCGTGATGCTGAAGGCAACTTCGTATGGCCTGGTTTCGGTCAAAACATGCGTGTTCTTGAGTGGATTATTGATCGTTGTGAAGGTCGTGCTGAAGCGACTGAAACACCAATCGGTTATGTTCCAACTTATGAACAGTTGAACTGGACAGGTATCGACTTCTCTAAAGAACAATTCGAAACTGTTACAGCACAAGACAAAGACCAATGGATCAAAGAGCTTGAAAGCCACACTGAGTTATTTACTAAACTCGGTGATCGTTTACCACAAGCACTTAAAGATCGTCAAAATGAATTATTAGCAGCTGTTAAATCTGCTTAATCGCTCTAGTTTCTCTCTTGATTAAAGAGGAAGATTAAGGGAAATTTGAAAAGGTCGCTTCGGCGGCCTTTTTATTTGGCTGATCCAATTTAGCATCTTATGTGTCACTTCTGTCGCATAAGAGTAGTTAGGTTCTCATGGAAAATAAAAAGAAATTAACAAAAAAAGAGTTTACCCAAATGATTAAACTCTTGCATAGGTATGCCAATACGGAAATGGATTAATGGGAGTTGTGGTTTTTTGATACAGATTTCTCTAGGATTTATATAAATATATCAATGAAAACAACATGTTCAGAAGAAGCTTATACAAATATGAATAATATTGTTATTAAGACTGATGAATAGCCTGAAATGAAAATAGTTAATTTTTAAATTTTTTATAAGTTAAAAGCATCTTAATTAGACGTTAGAAAAGATTGTGAAGGCCTCACGTAGAGTTTTTGTTATGTATCAATACATCTATAAATGAAATCTACCAAGTCTCACAAGACTATTCCGTTCGTTATGAATGGATCCTTGGTCAAATCGCTGTTTGCTCTATCAAATAAATAACAATATTCGCATCCCCCAAAGCCCCCTGCACATCTATCAGTAAATAACCTGAGTTCGCCGAACTCAGGTTATTTAGATAAAGGGCTTTTTTAAAGACAGCGCTTAGATACTGCTATAGCGCTTTTTAAGCCGCTTCGTTGCTATGAGTTTTTGCAATCAGATAAGCATCCAAAGCTTCCGATTCTTTTTGCGTGAAGCTAAGTCCTAGTTTAGAACGTCTCCATAATACATCCTGACTCGTAGTTACCCATTCAGCAGTACATAAATAATCCACTTCACGTGCATACAAACCTTGTCCAAAGTGCTGTCCAAGTTGCTCAACTGAACTTTTCTCGCCTAGAATATTCCAAATACGTGAGCCATAAGCTGATGCCCAACGCTTAACTAAATCTTCTGATGCATCAGTGACTTGTGCACGAATTTCTCGCATCAACTGTTCAACAGACTCCATATTTTCGCCACCAGGTAAAGCTTCTGTTGCAGTCCAACTCCCCTTCATTTCAGGGAAGAATGCTTTTAACTGCTGCATAGCTGACTCAGCTAATTTTCGATAAGTCGTTAACTTTCCACCAAATACCGAAAGCAATGGAGCTTGTTCATCGTTCTCTTGAGATAAAGCTAAAGTATAGTCACGCGTAATTGCAGAGGGATTATCCGATTCATCATCACAGAGTGGACGTACCCCAGCAAATGTCCAAATAACATCTGCTTGAGTAAGCTGTTTTTTGAAATGTGCATTGCTCACTTCAAGCAAATAATCTGTTTCAGCTTGAGTAATTTGTACTTGCGCAGGATCACCTTGGTATTCACGATCCGTAGTTCCAATCATGGTGTATTGATCTAAATAAGGAATTGCAAAGACAATACGGCGGTCATCATTTTGCATAATAAATGCTTTATCACCTTCATACAGTTTCGGTACAATGATATGACTACCTTGAATCAAGCGAATACCGTAAGGTGATTTGAGCTCTAAATCTTGTTTGATGAATTTTGCGACCCAAGGGCCAGCAGCATTGACCAGTGCCTTTGCTTTAATTTGGAATTGACAATTTCCATTTTCTAAATCAACAATCCAATACTGCCCATCTCTTCGTGCAGACAAACAACGAGTACGAGTTACAATATCAGCACCCTTTTCACGGGCATGCATCGCATTAAGTACAACCAAACGAGCATCATCAACAGCACAGTCAGAATATTCAAAACCACGTGTTATCGCAGAATTTAAAGGGCTATCTTCTTTAAAATAGACATTATTTGAACCCAATAATTTCTCACGCTTACCTAAATGGTCATAGAAGAACAAACCCGTGCGAATCAACCATGCAGGGCGAAGATGTGGGCGATGCGGCATAATAAAACGCATTGGGCGAATAATATGTGGAGCTTTAGCCAATAGCACTTCACGCTCAGCTAACGCTTCACGTACTAAACGAAATTCTTTGTGTTCCAAATAACGTAAACCACCATGAATGAGCTTACTGCTTGCAGACGAAGTATGACTGGCTAAATCATCTTTTTCACACAAGAATACCGATAAACCACGTCCTGAAGCATCAGCCGCAATACCAACACCATTGATACCACCACCAATGACCGCAAGGTCATAGATTTTTTCATTTGTCTGAGGAGAAGTTTGCATAGATCACCACAAATTTTTCATTATTTTTCGATAATGAAAATTTAAACATATAAATCGAAAATAAACAATAAAAGATAGATCAAAAAATGCCAATCTATCGACACTTTTAGATAAATGGTAAAATTCGATGGAGAAACTAACAGTTCAGAAACACGGTAACCGCATTTATTTATAAGAAAAATATAATTTTTATTGAATATATCTTGAGTTAAATTGATTAACTCAAGAAAAGTAACAATTTTTCGAAAATGAATATTTATTTTGCAACAATCAAACCAACATCTAACTCTCGGATGGTTTTTATAAATTGCTCATTTGGCTGTTGATCAGTAAAAATACAATCCACTTGCTTAAGTGAACCTAATCGAATCATCGCATTACGCCCAAATTTACTGCTATCCGCGGCTAAAAAAACTTGGCGTGCACTTGAAAGAATTTCTTGAGAGACACACACTTCCTGAAAATCAAAATCAAGCAATGTGCCATCTTCTTCAATTCCACTAATCCCGATAAGCGCATAATCTGCTTTAAACTGTTTGAAAAAATCAGCGGTTGCTTGACCAATGACACCACCATCTGGACGAACACGACCACTGGCAATCAGAACTTCAAAATCCTCTTTTGTACTCAGGGTCTTTGCAACATTCAGGTTATTAGTAATGACTTTTAAGCCCGTGTGATTCAGTAGTGCATGAGCAATCGCTTCGGTTGTGGTGCCAATATTAATAAATAAAGAAGCGTGATTTGGAACGGCAGCAGCAACAGCTTCAGCAATTGTTCTTTTTTGCTCAAGCATATGCCCGACACGCATCGTATATTCTGTATTTTCAACACTTGAATCATGCGCAGCGCCGCCATGATAACGGCGCAAAAGCCCTTCATCCGCTAATTGATTAATATCACGACGAATCGTTTGTGGTGTAACATCGAAATGTTGAGCAAGTTCTTCAATACTAATATAACCACGCTCTCGTACTAATTCGAGGGTTTTTTGTTGGCGCAGTATCAAGCTCATGCTCATCAATCCTGTGTTATTTACGGCATATTAAATCCGGCTATTTTAGCTTAATCTTCTGCCCAATCTCGAGTACGTCCGACAGCTTTTAACCAACCTTTATACAATTTTTCAGTTTGATCCTGACTGCATTCAGGTATAAAGGTTCGTTCGATCGACATTCTACTCTTCAATTCATTTAAATCCGACCAGAAACCGACAGCTAAACCAGCCAAAAATGCGGCTCCCATGCCTGTGGTTTCTTTCATTGCTGGACGTTCAACTGAAGTCGAAAGAATATCCGCTTGGAATTGCATCAAGAAGTTATTCGCTGTTACACCACCATCTACGCGGAGTGTGCGCAACTTTTCGCCAGAGTCTTGTTGCATTGCATCTAATACATCGCGTGTTTGATAAGCAATTGACTCTAAGGTCGCACGAATAATATGCTCAATACTCACACCACGTGTAATACCCAAGATCGCACCACGTGCGGTTGGGTCCCAATACGGCGCACCCAAACCTGTAAAGGCAGGAACAACATACACGCCATTACTGTCTTTTACTTTGGTTGCGTAATACTCAGAATCATAAGAATCATTGATTGCTTTAAGCTCGTCGCGCAGCCATTGCACACATGAACCACCATTAAACACAGCACCTTCTAATGCGTAGTTCACTTCACCTTTTGCACCACATGCAATCGTAGTCAACAAACCATGCTCAGACTGAACAATTCTCTTTCCTGTATTCATCAGCAGGAAACAACCTGTGCCGTAGGTATTTTTAGCCTGTCCAACTTCTACACACATTTGCCCAAATAATGCCGCTTGTTGATCACCAGCAATACCAGCAATTGGAATTCCAACTTCTTGACCACTAATGGTGTGTGTATATCCATAGACCTCAGATGAGCTACGCACAGCTGGTAACATTACTTTTGGAATGTTTAAAGCTTGAAGTAACTTATCATCCCATTCTAGGGTTTCTATATTAAACAGCATAGTACGTGAAGCATTGGTATAGTCAGTCACATGAACTTGACCATTGGTCAATTTCCAAATCAACCACGTATCCACCGTACCAAACAAAAGCTCACCGCGCTCTGCACGCTCACGACTTCCTTCAACATGATCCAAAATCCATTTTATTTTTGTTGCTGAAAAATATGGATCTATGACTAGGCCCGTTACTTTTCGAACATAATCATCCCAACCATCTTGATGTAACTGATTACAAATTTCATTGCTTTGACGGCTTTGCCAAACGATAGCATTATAAATCGGCTTACCAGTTTTCTTATCCCAAATGATCGTGGTTTCACGTTGGTTAGTAATCCCGATTGCAGCAATTTGGTCACTTGAAATACCCGCTTGTGCTAGCGCCTCAACCCAAACTGCACTTTGAGTTGCCCATATTTCCATAGGATCATGCTCAACCCAACCTGGTTGTGGGTAGATTTGCGTGAACTCGCGCTGAGCAATACTAATAACATTTGCATCATGATCCAACACGATTGCTCGTGAACTTGTTGTACCTTGGTCAAACGCAACCACATATTTTTTTTGACTATCTGTAGAGATCATGACACACCTATCCAGACTTGCCTTATAGCAGACCAATAAACTAAATGCCCGTTAAAACGGGCAAAAATACTGCAATAAAGCAACGACTTCTGTATTAAATAAAAAACTTGGCAGATTATATGCAAAATTGTTCGAAAACGAAAATTCTTTCTTTAACTTTGAACCTCAATACGATGAATAGCGCCAATTTCAAAGATTACTCACAATAACAATCTTATTTTATGCCATACTAATTATGGAAATAATAGGATCATAGATATGAAAAAAACCAATTTATTCATTATCGTTACAGGTGCACTTGTGATCACTGCATGTCAAAGTACACCACACAAATTTAACGGCGTGACGGGCTATCAAATAGAAAATAAAACAACAACTTCAGCCACGATTGCTTACACCCTTGCAGCACGTACCAATCAAGATTTAGATCAAAAGAAATTACAACATGCATGCAACCAAGTTTTAGGCGTAGGAAAAACTTATAAAATTTCAATACTCAGTGTGAATGAAATTATGAATCCTACACAACAAGAACAATACGGCGTAAAACTTGGAAATAGTCGTGCAACTTTTGGACTTTCTAATTCACCTGATTTCAATAACAGTGAAGGATATGCAACACGCCAAGCACTTGACGCACGCCCGACTACACTTAAAGTCATTCGCTATACTTGTTCTGAATAAATAATAATCATGGATGCATAAGTTTTTCTTTAGCTTTATACATCCTATATATTTTATATCTTCAAGACATCAAGAATTGATAGGTCTTTATCGAAAACCGACTTTGCAAATGGGTATAAAGGAATGACTTTAATGTTGCGACTTCTTGCAAAAGTAACTAACTCATTTAAAAGTTTTCGACCTAATCCTTGCCCTCGAAATTGATCGTGCACATCAATGTGATCAATAATTAACAAGTATCCCAGCCCATGTGTAAGCCATTTCACCAGCTACTGTTTCACCGTTGAACAGCTTAAATATCCCATGTTTATTATCATCAACCTGTTGAATATTCATTTTCTTTCCTTTTGAAGATTATTTCTATTTCAACTGAATGTTTTAGCATGAGTAAGAGGAAAATAGTGTTGAGATTTGATAGTCTCAACACTGATTATTTTTAGATTAAACATTATTTATTTTGTGCGGTAAAAACTCACATTTCTAAACTCTTTGGATTCATCCAAGTCAGGCCAAGTCGTTGCACTGCGTTCATCAATCTTCATATATTGAGGATGGCTAAAGTTTTTAACTCGGCTATCGGCAACCCAAACTTCAGGTGCGAACTTAAGAAATTCATCCAAGAAGAAACGATTGCATTGGTCATACAGGACGTCCGCAGCGAGCAATACATCCACTTGCTCGGCTTTATATAAATCATCCAAATATTCAAGTTCAACATCATTCAACAAAGCATTTTCACGACATGACGCAAGACTTACTGGATCAATATCACAACAGATCACACGTTTCGCACCTGCCATTTTTGCAGCAATTGCAACTACGCCCGAACCTGCACCAAAATCCAAGACCACTTTATCTTTAACATGATGTGGCTCAGCGAGTAACCACTGTGCCATCGCTAAACCAGATGCCCAACAGAAAATCCAATACGGTGTCTCATTCCAAATACGACGAATCACCTCATCATCCAAACGATCCGTTGGAAAAACTGGTGGAATCAACCATAACGATATAGGTGTTTCAGGAAGCTGCTGTGCTAGTAGATCCGTATTAGGGATGACTTCATGTAATGCTTGAAGCAATTGTTCAGGGGCTTTCGCAAATTGAAATGTACAACTCATATATCTTTAATTCTAAAAAACCCCTCTTATCGAGGGGCTATTAATCTTTAAACTAATGCTTTTTCAGCAGCTTCAACAGTTTGACGAATTAAAGTCGTAATCGTCATTGGCCCTACACCACCTGGAACTGGTGTATAAGCAGAAGCAATCTCTTCAATTCCCATTAATTGAATATCACCGACACCACCGCCATCACGCGGGTGGAAACCTGCATCTACAACAACTGCACCTTGCTTGATCCAGTCTTTTTGAATCAACTCAGCTTTACCCACCGCACCTACAATAATATCTGCTTGTTTTACCAACTCAGCTAAATTCTGAGTACGCGAGTGGCAAATGGTCACTGTCGCATTCGCCTGTAATAACATCATTGCCATTGGTTTGCCTAAAATCGCTGAGCGACCGACCACAACTGCATGTTTACCCGCGATCTCAATCTTGTTTTCTTGCAAGATTGTCATAATACCCGCAGGTGTCGCAGAACCATAGGCCGCTTCACCCATAGCCATACGACCAAAACCTAAGCAAGTCACGCCATCCACATCTTTAGCTAATGAAATGGCATCAAAACATGCTCTTTCATCAATTTGTTCAGGCACTGGATGCTGCAACAAAATACCATGTACATCAGGATTAGCATTTAACTTTTCAATCTCAGCCAATAATTGCTCTGTTGTGGTTTCTTTTGGAAGCTCAACTTTCAATGAATCCATACCGACACGGCGGCAAGCGTTGCCTTTCATACGCACATACGTTGCCGATGCACCATCATCACCAACCAAAATTGTTGCCAAAATTGGGGTACGTCCCGTTTTTGCTTTTAATGCTTCTACACGAACCAACAAATCAGCTTCGATTTGTGTTGCCAACGCACGACCGTCTAAAACCAATGCCACAGCGCATCTCCAAAGTGGGTATGAATCAATTGCGTAAATAATACATGATAATTTGACCAATATTCTTTTAGATGTTGTTTTTATGTGCATATTCACGGCAAACACTATTGTTTTTTTTCTAAAGGTTGCTAATATGTGCATCACCAAATGATGGCGGGGTGGCAGAATGGTCATGCAGCGGACTGCAACTCCGTGTACGCCGGTTCGATTCCGACCCCCGCCTCCAAATTTGGTTTTAAAGCCCGAGTGGTGAAATCGGTAGACACAGGGGATTTAAAATCCCCCGCCCACAAAGCGTGCCAGTTCGAGTCTGGCCTC
>NZ_NHRQ01000011.1:0-56042 GCF_002165335.1 Acinetobacter sp. WCHA29 | reverse complement strand
AAGCCCGAGTGGTGAAATCGGTAGACACAGGGGATTTAAAATCCCCCGCCCACAAAGCGTGCCAGTTCGAGTCTGGCCTCGGGCACCATTTTTCAACTAATGAAATATGGTGCAAATAAAAATCCAGCGCAAGCTGGTTTTTTTATGTCTAAAAATATGTGCAATAAAAATAAAAAAAGCCAAACACAATGGTTTGGCCGCTACTGAAACAGGATTACGCTACTTGTTGCGCTGTTTTGACTGGCAATAAATTTTTATCCAAACTCAATTGATAGCCTCGTGATTTATCAATTACATATTCAGATTTTTTGATTGAATCCACATAAACCCACTGTGACTGTACCTGAGTTTCATCAAACTGAACCATGAGATAACCTCGTTGGTTTAAGTTGCAATAGTTCAGCTCATCAATCAAGGTGGTAAATGCAAATTCAAACTGCTGTAGCTGAGTCAATGGAATATTTAAATATTTTTCCAGACCTGGTGAAGAAACTGAACTGGTTGCCATCTCAACACCAACAAACACACCATCCTTGCTATATAAATTGGATGACCATGCATTATGGGTATCACCTGCAAGTACAACAACTTTTTTATTTAATTGTGCCAAAGTGCCGTATAAAATTTCACGCTCAACAAAATAACCATCCCATGCATCTAAGTTATAAGGTGCAACGGTGAGGATACGAGCTTTTTCCTGACTGGTTAAGCTCGGATCACCTTGCTTTAAACGCATCTTTAAGGTGACTAGCTCAGTAATTTGCGTATTCATTTTATTTAAGGTGTCGGCAGTTGGATTGCCTGAAGTTATTTCAGCCAAAGAAAGTAACAACTCAGCAGGAATAAACATTTTCGCCATTAATATTTGTTGACCTAAAACATTCCATGTTGCATTAGATTGTTGAAGTTTTCCGAGTAGCCAATCCCGTTGGGTATATCCCATTAAAGTACGTGCAGGGTTGGTTAAGTCCGCTTGGAATTTTGCAGCATTCAAACCATTTGCAGTCATATAATCTACATAATCTAATTGCTGATCACGCGCGATAATACGTGTATCCAACATAGTAAGCTGAACGAGATTGCCAAAATCAAACTGGCGATAAATCTTGATATGCTGATCATCAATTGGACGAATTGGCATCCATTCAAAATAAGCTTGCAATGCTGCTAATTTTCTTTCAGAGAATTTACCTTCATTCTTTGCATTTGCTGTTTCTTCAGTATGATTTTCAGCACCTTCTCGCCATGCATCATTTGCTAATTCATGATCATCCCAAATCACAATAAAAGGATGGCGATGATGTAAAGCTTGTAAGTCTTTATCTTTACGATATAAAGCATAGCGTTTGCGATAGTCATCCAGTTTAATAATTTCTTTATCATTATTCGCAGGAAGCGTACGCCCTAATTTCGCTGCATCTTCTGTCGCATAACCATCAGCGCCATATTCATAAATATAATCGCCTAGATGAATCACGACATCTACATTTTGTTTTGCCATTTCACGGTAAACATAAAAATAGCCTGCTGGATAATTAGAACACGAGCACACAGCAAAACTAACCTTTGATGTACTGGTCGGCAAGGTTTTAGTCTGACCTACTGGCGAAATTTTATCCCCGAAAACAAAACGATAGAAATAGCTTTGATTTGGTTTTAATCCAATTGCATCTACCTTTACAGTAAAATCTTGCGATGCAGAGGTTGTCACCTTGTCTGTTTTAATAATTTGCTTGAATTGCTGATCTAACGCAATTTCCCAAGTGACTTGCAACCGTGCACTGCTATCACTTGGTGTTAAGCGTGTCCACAAAATCACGCGATCCTGTAGTGGATCACCGCTGGCAACGCCATGTTCAAAATTAACTTGTAATGTCGCTGTTTCTTGATCTGAACTGTCATTACATCCTGTAAATCCCGCAGATAAAGACAATGCCCCAAAACCGAATAAACTTTTTTGAATGAGTTCCCGTCGTGAAATTTTTGCTGTCATTTGGATAGCTACCTTAATTTTATTACTTTAAGTAATTAAAACTAAGTTGCTTAAATGAAAGTTTGATCTCAGTTTGATGAAATAATCATGAAAATTATATGACAATGCTTAATTTTTATCTGACAAACACATGAATTGATTGAAAAGAAAGCAATTAATACTTTTTACTCTTGCCAAGTTTTAAAGTCTCCTCTATTATTGCGCACATGCCCGAGTGGTGAAATCGGTAGACACAGGGGATTTAAAATCCCCCGCCCACAAAGCGTGCCAGTTCGAGTCTGGCCTCGGGCACCATTTTTCAACTAATGAAATATGGTGCAAATAAAAATCCAGCGTAAGCTGGTTTTTTTATGTCTAAAATTTAAGACAAGCATAAAAAAATGCCTTAATTAAAATTAAGGCATTTATACTTCTCAATCGAATAAATTTTATTCAACTCTAATAATCTTACCATTTTCATCATGATGCAGCGTGGTTACTTTTTGTTGGCGACCAGCTTGAATTTCTTGTTCAGGCAACTCAAAATAACGTGCATAATCAGGTAGTGCTTTTTCAATTGCATGTTTTTTATGTACGCGTTTTGAAGGTAAAAGCCCCCATAATAATAATGCTACCGCACACATGAAAAGTGCTGTAATTCCGTGCTCAAGACCTTGACTGAATGCAGCCATTAAACGTTGTGCAAGATGCGTTTTTTGCAGTTCAATTAACACCCAAACCAAAATAAATGGTCGCCATAATAGCAGCCAACCTGCCCACATCATTGCTGTTGTGGTCGTAGAAAAATAACGCTTATGCCATGGGAGTTGGCGACGTACATCGATAATCAAACTGTTTGCTTTCATTTCTAGTCTCAGCAAAATGAATCTTGCGACTCAGCGAATTCCACGATCTGGGCTAATCCAACGGGCGCGTTTTTCATCACCACGCAACAGTACCTTTGGAAAGGCGACGATTGTAGCAGTAATCGTAATTAACCAAAACACAAATGGGTACCAAATCATCCAATAATAATTTTTCCCTAGGCTTGGCTCATAACGACTATCCATCCATTTGCTTAAAGCAAACTGAATTAAACAGGTCGCACCTAATAAAATTCCACTACCGTATGGTAAAAATGGTGAACTAACGATAGCAAGGGCTGGGATTGTAAATACAAAATGTAACAGCCACATGACAGCCATAATCAACATCAAATATGACCATACTAATGTTAAGCAAAGCTCCAACATTAAAGGCCAAAGAAAATTAAGTTTTGGTTTAAAGAACACATCAATATTCTTAATCAGAACTTGTGCCCCACCCATCGCCCAACGCAAACGTTGCTTCCATAAACCATTAAAAGTCTCTGGCATCAAAATCCAAACCAAAGCATTTGGTTCAAAACGAACATCCCAACCTGCGCGTTGTAATTTCCAAGTGATATCAATATCTTCAGTCAACATATTTGGAGACCAATAATCAACTTGATGTACGGCACTTTTACGAAATGCAGTAATTACACCCGATACTGTAAATAAACGGCCAAAAGTACGTTGTGCACGTTTAATCATGCCAACAATTGAAGAAAACTCACCGACCTGTATACGTCCCAATAAAGTTGAACGTGTACGAATACGTGGATTACCTGTGACTGCTGCAACTGTTGAGTCTTCTAGAAAATGACGCATCATCCATTTAGCAGCATGAGGATCTAGTAACGCATCACCATCAATACCAATCAAGAACTCAGCATCAGTCATTAAACTGCCTGCTTGTAGTCCCATCGCTTTACCTTGGTTTTGAGCAAGATGTACCACACGTAATTTTTCATGCTGCATCGCGAGACGATCCAGCACTTCGCCCGTGTTATCAGAACTACCATCATTAATCGCAATCACTTCAAAGTTTGGATAATCTAATTGCAAAGCATGACTAATGGTTTCTTCTGCGTTATCCCCCTCGTTAAAACAAGGAACGAGTACAGCAACTTTAGGATATTCAGGCAAAGTTGCTGGCTGCTGATATGGAGGATCTTGGCGCTCTTTCCAATAAAAAATAATTGCCCCAACCATCCATAAATACGACATAAATAATGGATAATAGAAAACAAACTTAATGGCATAAGCCCATAATAAAGCAATTATACTCATCGACACATTACTCCGTTATGGTACTAATTGTGATGATTTTAAAGCAAATGCCTTACGCATCGTTTCCACATCTGGGTGTTCTTTAATCGGATCGTCTGGATAATATGCAATGTGCATCGCACCTTGTTGGTAAAGTGACTTAATTGTTGCTGCCATTTCTTCAGAAGGAATCTTCTGATCATTACGCCAGTTAATCGCTTGTAACTCCATCACTGTCTTTTTAATCCCGTTTGGATATTTCTTGACCCGATTTAAAATATCAGTGTAGAACTTGTCGGGATTTTTCACCTGTTCCATATAGGGCATCGCCATAATGGCGGTGAAATCATAACGGTTAAGTGATTCCTCCAGAGACTGTGCATACCAGTTTTCTGCGTATGGATTCAGCGCCACCTGTGCGTACAGATTCCGTGCAGTCATTAAATAAGGCTGATATTGACGCACCTCACCTGCGAGCTCCATTGCAAAATCATCTAGGGTACGCGTTTTATAAGCAGTCCATTTCTGTAACTTGTCGTCATTATTTCGTATTTTGGCCAGATCCGTTGGCAAACCTTGTTTCGCATAGGCTGCTAGTGCTTGAGGGCTTGCATCTTCATAATCAGATAATGTCACATCATCATGAAATAACAGGCCATCAAATGGCGTTGATTTTGCAAGATCTTGATAAATCTCTTTAATGGTTTGTCTTGCTTTTGGTGAATATGGGCTTAAGCGGATATACCCCATATTCAAATGCTCGCCTGCTTTTGCTTGTTGCGTGACAACTAAATCCTTTGACACTGGGTCTGATTTAGGTAATTCCCATGCAAGTAAAGGCATCCAAGCATACAAACGCTGTACTGGCGTACGTGTTTGAATTTGCCAAGCTACTCGGTTAAATAAATCCGCACGCATTGGAATATGACGATTTGGGAAATACACCATATCAGCAGAACCATTTGCATCAGGATCCGAGAATGCTTGTAAGTAAACTGTCTTGACTCCCATTGCATTGATACGATCTAACAGATTACCTAAATTGCGTTCCTGTTGTTGTGGGTCTGGATCATAGATGTAATCTAAATCCACATGCATGATCTTTTGCGGACGATTATTATCATTCAAATTCAGTTCGCGGTTCTTAATTTCTTGTGCCAAGGCATTGGTTGACATATTTCCTTGAATTAAAATACGCCCCATATTTTGGATCGATTGTTTGGCATGATCAGCACCATCATCCAAAGTAATGGTAATCGGCATACCCAATTGTTTAGAAATTTGAACTAATTGCATATTGTAGCGACCATAAGGCCAAACCATAACACGTGGTGAACGTAAACCATGTGCCTGCAATAATTCATTATTTTTCTTTAAATCTTGATAAACACGTGATTGATAATTTGCATCGCTTTCATAGGTTTTCGTATTTGAATCATAGATTCGAGTAATCGCTGCTGGTTCTGAATTACCTTGAGGGTTTGCGTTTACTCCTCGATGCAAATGATAGCTATGACTTGCAATCTCAACTAAGCCACTATTTTGCATTTCTTTGAGTTCATTCCAACTCAAAATTTTATTGCGCGTAATCTCTTCCCCACCAAAGTCCACTTTCTGATTAGCTTTTGGCTCTAACCAAGAACCGACAACTGCTAATACCACTGGAATTTTTTTCGCACGTACAATTGGATAGGCATTTTGATAAAAAGACTGATAACCATCATCTACTGTCAATAACACAGGTTTAGTGGGTAAAGTATATTTGCCCTGATGTGCTTTAATCAGTTGATCGACATTGATAAAGTGATAGCCATTATTTTGTAACCAATCGATGTGCTCGCTGAATTGTTGTGCTGTTACTGCATAACTTGGGATGAGTGCATCTTTATGGTCGGTAATTTCATGATAACCAATGACGGTTAACGTTGTCGCATCAATTTTGGAATTTTCTGCAAAAGTTGCTGTATTCGCAACTAAACCAATCATTAGACCTAAAAATGTTTTTAAGGTCGGAGACACTAAACGTGTTGTCATAGAGATATCTTCTCAATATTCGAAAATGGCTGAGCGCGAATCATGCATGAATCATCTTACAATTTGTGGACAAATAAGATTTTTAGCGAGTCAGCTGGGAGCAAGGATTGTATTTATAATTTTAAAAACTGAAAATAATCTTAAAAAAATATTTTATAAATTTTATCGCAATATACATCAATACTTTAACAATATGTAATTAGGTTCCTAACACGATATGTATTAAGAACCTAGTGAGCTAAATATAAAAGCTTAATATTGAATGAGCTGAAAATTTGGATGTTCAGAAAGTTGTTGTAAATAATAACGTTCTTTTTGATAAAAATATTTATATAAGCGATTTACCCATTCACCACGACGGAATGTCTGAATCTTTTTATTCACGCCATCATATTGTAGCAAGAGGACATTCCCTTCTAATGGAGATAATAAGGTAATCTGATAGTCAGGATGTGAATGCTGATGTGAAGGAATCAGCTCTCGTATAATCTCTACCTTGTTCTCTCCATCCATCCAATAATGTTTATCAGTCAATGCTTTTTCATTGACCCAAAAACCATTTTCAGCGCCATTATAAGTATTAATCAAGAAAAAATTATGTAATTCTTTTAATAGCTCAGAAGCGGTAATATCCAAATAATCATTCATAGCTGCCTCACTCACTCGATTTTTTGGTGCTCGTTAACACAAGCATAGATTTTTTATAATTTACCTCGCCATGTTTATGAATCTGCTGATCATGGATGGCAACATTAAAAGCAATTTTTCCAAAAGGTAAATTAACATCACATTTTTTGTAAAAACTTTGATTCAAAATGCATTGCTCTTTGTTTAAAAGATATACAGAACCTTCTATAGAATCAATAATTTTAAGCAGATTGTTAAAAACAGAAGATTTAAATAAAAATATTTAAAATCAATATATTGAGATTAAATGATTTTTTTGATTTGTATTGTTTTTGTACTTTTTTTTTGCAAAGCATGAATGAAGCAATCAAATCAATGCCATCATGCTTTGCATCATTGAGACTAAATCACTCGTCGCGAGTTTTAACATCAAATAATTCAATTTCAAAAATCAGATTTGAATTTGCTGGAATAATTTTTCCCATTTTGCGTTCGCCATAAGCTAAATGTGCAGGTACGATTAATTTACGCTTCCCACCAACGCGCATTCCCATGATGCCTTGATCCCAACCTTTGATTACTCGCCCTGTACCAATCACCGTCTCAAAATAATTCCCGCGATCAATTGAAGAATCGAACTGAGTACCATCTTCCAACCACCCTGTATAGTGTGTTGTGATTAAAGCACCTTTAACAGCTTCTTTACCTTCACCTACTTTTAAATCAATAATTTGTAATTCAGCGCTCATTTTTTCTCCCAACCTGATTTATTGCAATTGTAACCATTGAATATCGACTTGACCGTTATCGCTTAACAAAGTCCATTCTCCATCCATAATATTAAGCTGTAATTGCATCGTGCGTTCACATAAGCCTTCAAGTGCCTGTGTAGTCTGAGATGCTAATTGCCAAACTTCCACATTACTCAAAGTCTTAATCTTGGTATTTTTTTGCCACCAATCAGCAGCTTGTGAGCCATAGGTAATCACAGCCACTTTTTTACAACGAGCACTGGCTTTTTTCACTTTATCTTCAGATGGACAACCGACTTCAATCCAGTTTTCTAAAAGCCCTGTTAAATCTTTTTGCCATAACGCAGGCTCATCCGTTTCAAACAAATCTTTGGTGAATTCTAATCGCTCATCGGCATAACGGGCGTAAGCAAGAATACGAACCATCAAACGTTCAATAGTCTCTGACGGATGTAAGGCAAGTGTTAGCTGATAATCTGCATAGATATGCTGATCCATATTGGCAATATTCAGATCTGCCTTATATATTGTTGCTTTTAGCGCCATAAAAAATACTCTTAAATACGGTGTACTCAAATTTGGCGCTAAGCATACTCTATTTTATTATAGAAAATATCGGCTTTATTCATTTTGAGCATCAGTTAGATCAAGACGACAATTTAATAATTGTGTTTCAAACCCCAACCAATCTTGTTCGGATTGGCAAATAATTTCAATTCGATTATCAATACTCTCTTCGGCAGACTTATAGTTAAATTGTTGAGGATTAAAGTTAAAACTTTTCCAACCTTGATCCGTATTAAATATGCCTTTGATGCGAACCCAATTTTGTTGCGTACACAACAAATCTAACAGTTCAAAAAATTTAAATTGCCAGCGTTTAGGCAATTTCCAACCTGCAACGGTATAACCTTGGGCCGTTTCTACATAATGATATGGAAGTTGTTTTATTTCTAACGGAGGCTCAATAGCCTGTGTTTGTTGTAACTTGAGTAAAGGTTGGATCTTACGTTGTACAGGTTGTTGCACAATATCAATCTGAGACAATTCAATTTTGCCACACTCAACTTCAATCCAATGCTGGACATAAGTGTCATATTCTTGTTTTAAAGCCGCATAGGCTTGATGATCTGCTACTGACATACAATCAATATGCGAGAGGACTACGATTTGGGCAGATTTCAGTTGATCGGTATATAAGTTCTGTTTAACCCAATCTTCATCATGTAGGCGACTCCCATCTACAACAATCACCAAAGCACGCATTGCTAAACTACTTTGCCAATGTGGCTCGGTCAGTTGTTCCAATAATTGTGCAGGATGACCTAAACCCGTCGGTTCGATAAATAAACGATCAGGTTTACTTTCACTGAGTAAGCGAGCTAGTGCAATTTGCATAGGAAGTTGACTGCTACAGCACAAGCATCCACCAAGTAGTTCTTTGACAGCATAGCCTTGTTGTTGGGTAATCAGTTGTTGATCAACACCTATTTGCCCAAACTCATTCATTAGAACAGCCCAAACTTCGTTTTCAGGCTTTTGGGTTAATAAATGCTGCAATAGCGTTGTTTTACCTGCACCTAAAAAACCAGAAATAATGTGAGTAGGAACAATTTTGGGAGCAATGAACTTCACGATTTACTCGCATTAAAAATTTATTTCATTCTAAAGAGAAAAATATGCGAAATAAAATAAAGAATGAAATTCATGGAATAATTCAATTAAAACAAAAATAGAGAGAATCCAATCACAAAATTAATCTAAAAATACTATTTAAAATTAAAATATAAATGTTTTATCCAATAATTAAACTATTTGCAAAAGAAAGCTCTTGTTTAAAACACGTAAAATCACAGATTATTTTTTAATCAAAAATACATATTTATATACATTTTATTGATAGGTTCAGGCATTTAACTTTACAAGCGCATCACAAAACCGCGTTTTATGATGCGCTATTGTTAAGTTTGCCGTAAAAGATTGTTAAGAATATTGCTGTAAAAAACTTAGGCACTTAGCATAAACCTCATGCAGAAATTCAAGATTTGTTCTCATTCATCTCTCGAATTGAAGCTGTAATTTTTTAATTAAGTTTAAATATGGATGCCAAACATGAAACTCATTAAGACTTTAATTGCGACAACATTTGCTTTAACAGCTGCAACAACATTTGCGGCTTCGGCTCATGACAAATCATATAGTACCAAAACCACTGAAGAGAAAGTCGTGGTATCAACTCAGGAGCAACCTGAAACTTCAAATCCAGCTACGACAGACACCACAGCAAGTGATGCAGCAACAACAGCTGCTCCAACGGCTAGTAAATAATTTGATCTTCAGGTTCCTCCAGACCCTTTAGAACAACATTTGTAATGATCTGACTCATCTTTACAAATAAAAAAAGATCGAACCATGCTGCGGTTCGATCTTTTTTTAGATCACTAGAAATGTGATGAATAAATCAACACTGGCTAGTTTTTTTGAAAATACTGCAAGAAGGTTGCTGTACTTCTTGTAAACGTAGGTCCTTACGCTGTTCTGCAGCTTCGAAACGACAACGCTTCCAATCCGTATCTAATTTTAATGTCGGAACAACTTTAGGTTTACGCTCCTCATCCACAGCAACCATGGTGAAATAGCAGGTATTGGTATGTCTGATTGTACGCTTTTGAATATTCTGTGCTTCTACACGAATACCGACTTCCATAGAAGTACGTCCTACATGATTAACACTCGCTAAAAATGTGACTAATTCACCAACGTAAATTGGCTCTTTAAAATTAACTTTATCAACAGACAAGGTCACAACATAACTGCCTGAATAACGGCTTGCACAAGCATAAGCAACTTGGTCAAGCAGTTTTAAAATTGCTCCACCATGAACATTACCTGAAAAGTTTGCCATATCAGGTGTCATTAAAACTGACATTGTAAGCTCTGACTGATCATCAGGTGCTTGGTTCAATTGATCTAATGGATACATAGGAGAACTCATAGGAGAATACAACTTGTGTATTATCGTTCATTCCTCAACGTAAAAATACGTATAAATGTATAAAACATCATCAACTATTTTTATGATAGATCGAAACATTATTTCAGTAGGATTACATATAGACCCTTTTTATTAGATTTTATCTAAAATTAACAATGTGTTATTAACTAGATAAATACTCATCATACAAAATTTTATATCTGATAATTTAATTTAAATTTGTAGATTGAATGAGTCCAATCACCCCATTAACGATCATATCGACAGCAATTGTACCGATCAGTAAGGCAGATAAACGCCCCATAATGCAAAGTAACGATCAATATACTTCGCATGCTTGTAGCGTAAATGATCGTGTCCGTATTTCATCGCGATAAGAATACTGCAAGTTAACGCCAATGTGAGGGCAATCACAGCAATTGCTCCTCCAAATGGAACACTCACGCCTGTGACAACCGCAGCACTAATTGTTCCTGGTCCGATCATAAAAGGCATAGCAATCGTACCTGCTAAATGCTCAGGAGCACCACGCATTTCACCGATTGTTTCTGCACCCTGAAACACATAACGATAACCAATGACAAGAAAAATTAGTCCACCAAATATTTGGAAAGATTCAAATCTTACATTTAGGTAGCGACTAAAAATATTCTCGCCCCCCCATGCAAATAATGCAAAAACAGCAAAAGCAATTAAGCTCCCTTGAATCAATGCTTTATTAAATACTTTTACATCGGTATTCCGAATCATCCCGACCATGTAGACACTCATCAGGAACGGATTCAGTAATGAAAAAAACAATGCAAATGCATGGATATAGGGTGAAAACATAAAACTCCCGTTATTACGATTAATACCTAAACTTCGTTCTAGTTAAAGTAAATGAGAATAGAATTTCGAAACGATTCCAACTGATTAATCAAACAAAGAATGCATATGCTGCGATTCAACACTTAAAAAACAGTATCATCGCTTGAATCCACGTATCTTAAATTAGTTAATTTAAAAAAAACTCATAAGTGATACAGGCAAAAAGTGCGATCAAATAAACAGCGAAAAACTGATAAATAGTTTTTATGAACCGTAAAATCATAAAAATTAACTAGTTTGAATTTGAATATGTTCGCATATTCATATTTCTTTAAATTTGTAGCGCTGTATATAACTAGTATTGAAAATGTAAAATAAGGATTTAATCAGTATATGAACTGTCTGATCAGCGTATTCTGGATCAGCAAATACAGGCACACCTACAAGCACTTGCGTCATCCCGACATGCCAATCAGCTTTCACATTTGCGTTATCGTGAAGGCAGTATCAGCTATCTGGATGTGATTGATTCGGACTGGAATCTTGCAGCAAGAGCAACTCGCTGCACAGCTTCATGGCAGTCGAATGATTGCTAGCGTAGATCTTATTCGGGCTTTAGGTGTTGGTTGGCATGAACCTAAGCTGCCGAGTCATATGCTATTGTTTTAATGAAGAGATTTAAATGTATATTGCTTCTTTGAAGTTCCAATTTAACTAAACGTTAAAAAGCCAATTCTTAAAGACATGCAATTAATTTATAATTTCAATTAGATCGATTTTTAACCACAAACCTAAAAGCCGGTAAATTTAGATTTAAATTTTCAATATTTATGCTATGATGCTCTTTCATATATGGGGATGTTATTGGCTTCGACGCTGGTGATGAAGCTCATAGATGCATGCCGAGAGCGCATTTTCTCTCGTAAATAAAATTTGCATTTTAATAGTCGCAAACGACGAAACTTACGCTCTAGCTGCCTAAGGGCAGCTTGTCCGCTTCACTGAATACTTGTGGTCAGTGAACCCGACCGAAGCGCACGCACACAAGTCCGTATAAAGTCAAGCCTCGGGGCTTTATACCAAACTTAGAGGATCGCACCTTTTACCCTGTTCGTCGGGTCGCTTGGTGTTAAAACAATAGACGATATCTAAGCATGTAGTATTCTCGAGTGTAGTGCTGGCGGACGCGGGTTCAACTCCCGCCATCTCCACCATATACCTAACAAAACATGGCAAAATATGCCAAGTTTTAAAATATAAAGGCTTGAATCTAAAGGGTTTAAGCCTTTTTTCTTGCCTAAACATAACCAAATATAACTAGCCATAGGGATACATGCCATGTATCCTAGCGTGTATCCCCTCATATTTATTGAACTGGCAGGGATACAAGAAAATGAAACGAACAGACATAAAACGTAGACCTTTATCAGATACCGTACTGGCTAACCTAGAGCCTGAATCAAAAGAATATCGGGAGCTAGACGGCGATGGCTTATATTTTCGTGTCAAACCTGATGGTAATAAATCGTGGCAACTACGATATAAATACTTGTTTACTTTTTAGGAGTGACTTAAAAAACCCAAAGACGAAATAAACATTCATATCAGATTGAAATAAAAAAACTCGGATGAATCAATCCGAGTTTTTTGGAAATAATCATCTATTTAAGTTAATGCGGTGCTGGCCCACCTGTAATCTGCTTCGGTTTGGGACTCATCCAAATCAAGGCACTGGCAAAGATAAATACAATAGCCAAAATCATAAACACATGATTAGCCGAAATCGTAATCGCTTCTTTATCAACTAAATTTGCAATCGTTGCGAGTGTTGCATCAGGTGAAAAACCATTTTGCAATAAGGTATTTTGGACTTCTTGTGGGTGCAAATTATTCACCATTTCACTACGAGCTACCTTCGTGTGATCATCCCAAATTGTCACTGCAATTGAAGCACCAATCGCCCCTGCCATTGTTCTCAAGAAATTCATTAAACCTGCGGCAGAAGCCATTTCTTGAGGTAAAACAGAGCCCATTGCAATATTCGACAGCGGAATAAAGAAAAACGGCACTGCAAAACCTTGCAAGATTTGTGGCCATGCTAATGACATAAAGTCTGCATCTGTAACCCAAAAAGCTCGCATGACCGTAACCACACCCAACAATGCTAGTCCAAAACTAGCCAATGCCCGTGGATCATATTTAGTTGATAACTTGGCAACAATTGGCGACATCGTCAAACTACCAAAACCCATAGTTGCAGTCAGATACCCTGCCCACGTGGCGGTATAACCCAAGTTAATTTGTAGCCATTGAGGAATAAGGACAATACTGCCAAAGAACGAACCAAAACCAAAAGCGAGTGCAAGCACAGAAACTGCAAAACCACGGTGTCGGAACACATACAGGTTAACCACAGGATGCTTTTCTGTGAGTTCCCAAATCATGAAAACAATAAAACCCACAACTGCCGTTAATGCCAATACAATAATACTGGTACTATTAAACCAATCTCGCTCATGCCCAAGGTCTAGCATCAATTGTAAAGCACCAATCCAAAGGACTAACAAACCTAAACCGACTGCATCAATTCGTAATTTCTCAGTTTTAGTTTCTGCTACAGACAGCAAGCGAATGGCTGCCAATACACAGAAAATTCCAACAGGAATATTAATAAAGAAAATCCAATGCCAGGACAGATTATCACTAATCAGTCCGCCCAAAATCGGCCCCAAAATTGGTCCAACCACGGTGGTCATGGCCCACATTCCCATGGCTTGTGAGTGTTTTTCAGGTGGGAAAATTCGCATCAACAAGGTTTGGCTCAGTGGCATTAACGGACCACCACAAAGTCCTTGTCCAATACGGAAAAAAACCAGCATTTCCAGTGATGTCGCCAAACCACATAGGAATGAAAAGATGGTGAAACCAATTAACCCAAAGACAAAAACTCTGACTGTGCCAAAACGTCCAGCTAGCCAACCTGTAAGTGGAACACAGATGGCTTCAGCAACGGCGTAAGAGGTAATCACCCACGTTCCTTGTGAACTAGAAACAGCTAAGTTCCCTGTAATATGGGGGACTGAAACGTTGGCAATGGTGGTATCAAGCACCACCATAAAGTTGGAAAGTGCAATGACAAATGCGGCGAGCATTAACCGCCCACCGCTAAGTTCTGCAAAAGGATTCTGCGTTTTCATGGCTGATTACTTCGATGCGAGATCAATGTCCGCTTGCATCGACAACCCTACACGCAATGGATGTTCTGCAAGTTCTTTGGGATCAAGCGTAATACGTACAGGTAGACGCTGTACTACTTTAATCCAGTTTCCTGTCGCATTCTGTGCTGGAATCAAGGCAAATGCGGCACCTGTCCCACCAGAGAAGCCCTGAACTGTCCCGTGATAAACCACATCATCACCATATAGGTCTGAACGAAGCGTTACTTTCTGCCCTGCTTTCACTTTAGCAAGCTGACTTTCTTTATAGTTTGCGTCGACATAGAGCGCAGATACAGGCACCACTGACATCATCACAGTACCAGGTGCAACACGTTGTCCAATTTGAATATTCTTGCGTGTCACCACACCATCAACAGGCGCACGAATAACGGTACGCTCTAAATCAAGCGTTGCTTGCTCAACATGGGCTTTTGCAACCAAAACATCAGGTGTTGATGCTTCATTTGCCCCTTGAATCAATGCTTCATTTGCAGCAAGTGTACTTTCTGCAGCTTTACGGCTTGATGTTGCTTGGGCTAAACCCGCTTGAGCTAAATCTAAGCTTGCTTGTGCCGTCGATACTGCACTTTGCGCTTTGCTCAATTCCTCTTTAGAAATCGCTCCTGAAGCGGCAAGTTCATTACGACGCTTTAATTCTAAGTTTGCTTTATCAAAATCTGCTTGTGCTTTACTTACTTGTGCTTGTGCACTATTAATTTCATCATTGCGAACCACAACTTGAGAATTCAATGAGCTACTATTCGCTTGGCTTTGCTTGTATTGACGTTGCGCTTTTGCCAACTCAGCTTGTGCTTGTGCCAACTGGATTTTGGCATCACGCTCATCTACACGAACGAGAACATCACCCTTTTTAACTTGTTGGGTATCTTTCACCAAAACTTCAGCGACTTGTCCACTCACCATTGAGGTGATTTGTGCCGTTTCCGCACCAACATAAGCATTATCGGTACTGACAGCATGATTAAAGAACAACGCCCAAATAGCATACAAAATTGCTGCAAGGATAAGAATAAGTGCGAAAAATCCTAAAAACTTTTTACGTTTTGCTTTCATTGCATCATCTGATGCCGAATCAGCAGCAATATCTTGTTGATTAGCTTGGGCGTCAGTCATATGTTATTCCTGAAAATTAAAGGGATTTTTAACTTTTGGTTTAATCAGCAGATCAGTTTAATTTTGAAAACTTAACCGAATGTTAAAACAAAAGATCAAAATACAAACAAAAATTTAAATCGCATTTTAACGATAAAAAATCATATGACGAGAATAAAAAAAATAACTGATGCGTTCAATTCTTATATTTTGATAATTATTTTTACTTCACTTT
This sequence comes from Acinetobacter sp. WCHA29, assembly GCF_002165335.1. Classification (NCBI taxonomy): domain Bacteria; kingdom Pseudomonadati; phylum Pseudomonadota; class Gammaproteobacteria; order Moraxellales; family Moraxellaceae; genus Acinetobacter; species Acinetobacter sp. WCHA29. The sequence goes on along the minus strand of NZ_NHRQ01000011.1, from coordinate 40,154 downwards.
CCTTTAAACAATAAAAAAGCGTCAAAAGACGCTTTCATATCAAACACTATACTTAAAAGGCGTAAGAAGCGATTGCGGTTGCAATTGGCTTAGCTTCATCATTGAGCATGGTCATACGCATAGTACAGCCTTTGCGTCCTAAGCGTAATGTTTCCGCACGCGCAGTAAAAAACTGACCACGACCCGGAGCAAGATAATCAACACGCATATCTACAGTTGCTAAACGCGATACTTTCTTAATCGTGTCAGGTAAATCTTCAGGGGTTGCACGGCGATAAAGTTGTTCCATTGCAACCACGCCACCAATACTATCCAGTAATGTCGCAGCAACACCACCATGCAAAATTTGGAAGGCTACATTACCGACCAAGTCAGGCTGCATCTCGATATAACCTTCAATTTGATCATCAACAACGCGCATGCTCATGCCACAATGCTTAAAAAATGGTGAAGAATTAAATGCTTTACAAAGCTGCTTTAATACCACGTCATGATCGGCTTTGGCACCTAACTGAATATTGCCTGTCCAGTTTTTCTTTACATCATTCATACGCTGTCTAAATCCAAAGGAACGATAAACATCCCATTATTTTGTACAAATCTAAAATTATGGGGCTACAATAGCGAGGATATTTAATTGAACTTAGCCGCTAAGCTCTCCCTAGCATGACTTAAATATTTCAATTATTCCTATAGTGTAATACTGAACATCGAGATTGTTATGACTTATACGTTCAATCGTCCCGCTTTTCCCGCGACTCGCATGCGCCGTATCCGTAAAAATGACCAGCTCCGTGCTATGGTCAGTGAAACACAACTCACAGCTAATCACTTGATTTATCCAGTATTTGTATTACCGGGACAACAACAAACTCAAGATATTCCAAGCATGCCAAATGTGCAGCGTCTATCTGCTGATTTATTACTCAAAAAAGCAGAAACTTTGCTCGAACTCGGTGTTTCAAAGCTTGCTTTATTTCCAGTAACCCCACAAGAAGACAAAAGTTTAACGGCGGAAGCTGCATGGCATGAAGATGGTTTGGTTCAAGCAACTTGCCGCTTACTGAAAAAAGAATTACCAGAAATGGTATTGATTACCGATGGCGCACTTGATCCTTATACCACTCATGGTCAAGACGGTATTATTGATGAAACTGGCTATGTTTTAAATGATGAAACCGTTGAATGCCTAGTCAAACAAGCCCTAAGCCATGCGCAAGCAGGTGCTGATGTTGTTGCACCAAGTGACATGATGGATGGACGCATTGGTGCGATTCGCCAAGCACTTGAACAAAATGGTTTTATCTATACCAATATCATGGCGTATTCAGCAAAATATGCTTCAAGCTTCTATGGTCCTTTCCGTGATGCAGTGGGTTCAGCAAGTAATTTAAAAGGTGCAAATAAATATAATTATCAAATGGATGTCGGCAATCGTGCCGAGGCATTGCATGAAATTGCACTTGATATTCGGGAAGGTGCAGATATGGTGATTGTAAAACCGGGTATGCCTTATCTGGATGTCGTTCGTGAAGTGAAAGATACCTTTGGTGTACCTACCTTTGTCTACCAAGTTAGTGGTGAATACGCCATGCTTGCAGGTGCGATTCAAAATGGCTGGTTATCTGAAAGCGTCATTTTAGAGTCATTGATGTGCTGTCGTCGTGCGGGTGCAGATGGTATTTGGACCTATTTTGCCGAAGATGCTGCACGTAAACTCAAAGAGATGAGATAGCAATCTCCCTTGCTGAGCTAAAACACTCCTCACCTCTTTAATATCAAAGAGGTGAATTTTGAAATTGGTTTAATTTTTTATGCATATTGCCATTATTGGTGCGGGTATTAGCGGCTTGATGTCAGCGTTAGAACTTGCTGAACAAGGTTGCTCTGTTGATATTTTTGATCAACAACAAGCAGGTCAGGCTGCCTCATGGGCAGGCGGTGGAATTCTTTCCCCGATGTACCCGTGGCGTTATGCACCAGAAGTTAATCATCTTGCTCAATACGGTAAATCGCTGTATCAAATGTGGAATGAAAAACTGCTGCCTATCACGGAGATTGATTTTCAAATCCACAATACAGGCATGCTGATTTTCGATCAGGAAGACTTTGATGTAGGACTGAATTATGCCAGTCAATATCAAGAACCCATGCAACAGTGCAATTTGTTAGAACGCAAACAACTTGAACAAATTAATCCGCATATTTCAGAAAAATTTCAACAAGCCATCCATTTTCCGCAACTGTCGAATGTACGTAATCCTCGTTTATTACAATCGCTGATTAGCTATCTTAAACAGCATCCTTTCGTTCGTTTTTTTGAGCACTGCTCAATTGATCAACTGATTGTTAAAAATAAAACGGTACACGGAATACAAACTTCAAATGGTCAAGTTTTTCATGCTGATCATGTTGTTCTGACCTCGGGCGCATGGAGTCAATATTGGGAAGAACACATACATCGACAAATTCCTGTACATCCTATACAAGGCCAAATGTTGCTATTTAAAACACCTGAAAACTGGTTACCTACCATGTGTATGAATCGGGTGATGTACCTGATTCCACGTCAGGATGGTCATATCGTCTGTGGTTCCAGCATGGCAGATTGTGGCTTTAGCACCGCAGTGGATGAGCAAACACAGCAGGATATTTTAACGGCGTGTCTGGAAATGGTGCCTGAGCTGGAACAGTTCCCGATTGTGCAACGCTGGGCTGGGTTACGTCCAAGTTCGCCACACGGTATTCCCTACATCGGTGCCATGCCTGAAATTGGAAACCTGTGGGCCAATTTTGGGCATTTCCGTAATGGTCTATGTATGGGTGCTGGTTCGGCGCAATTGTTACGCCAACTCATTTTAAAACAAGCGCCTATTGTTGACCCAAGTGCCTATTCACCAAGTCGTTTGAAGAAAAAAAATTTAGTGATCCAATAAAATTTCGGTTAAGGCTTGCTCTAAATTGGGATACTGAAATTTAAAACCATGTTTCAATAATGCCTGAGGCGTTACATATTGACCATTTAAAATTAATTGTGATTGTTCGCCTAATGCTAATTCAAACACGCATTTAGGCATCGTCATAAAAGGTTTACGTTTCAAAACTCCTGCAGCAACATCAACAAAACCTTGTTGATTGATTTGTTCTGGAGCAACTAAATTGTAAACTTTTTGATCAGCCTGTAATTGAAGTAAAAAAATAATTGCTCTTAAGACATCCTGAATATGAATCCAGACAATTGGCTGCCGTCCTGAACCGATCTTTCCTACCGCATTTAAGCGAATGGGGAACAGCATTTGCGGCAAGATTCCGCCATCACCAAACACCACCCCTAAGCGAATAATTTTAGTATTTTGTTGAGTAAATTTAAGTGCTGTTTGTTCCCAAGCCTGACAAAGCTCTGACATAAAGATGACTTGTGGTGGTGTATTTTCGTCACAGATCGCCGTCCACATTTCTTGAGGATCAATCCCGTAATAGCCAATAGCTGAGCCAGAAATAATACATTGGGGGAAGATGCTTTTTTGCTGTAACCACTGATAAAGTTTCTCCGTCATGGCCACTCGGCTTTGTATCAGTTGTTTTTTTCTTTGATCAGTCCAGCGTTTTTGACCAATATTTTCACCAGCCAAATTGATCACATAGTCAATTTCAATGACTTTAATTTCATCTAAATCATTCACCCATGTTAAATCTGCATCATATGAAGCTTTATTTTTTTGTCGTGTCAGTGCAATCACTTGAAAATTATTTTTCAATAGAAAAGGTAAAAGATGAGAACCAATAAACCCACTTGCACCTGTCACCAATACCGTCATTTTTTTCATGGACTGATCTATCAAAAATGAATCGTATTAAAACTTTTAGCAGAATACAGGTGAATTACAAGTGAACTTTTTTATCCTAGTTAAACATCTTGTTTGCCATTCGTTGTGCTTGTGCGCCATAAAACCAATACGTAATTAAAAATAACGGTGCTGCGATCATCAACCAAATTGCAACAACAGTAATTAAAAACATAGGTTGCTTAAAATATAAAATAAAATTTTGCCAAATTTCTGGATCTTTACGTGCAAAAATAAACAATCCTAAGAGTAAACCACATGCATTGTAACCCCAAAAAATGAGGCTAAATCCAAGGCTTAATCGTTTCTTTTCCGAGAGGGTTGGTGCACGATGTTGTTTTTTTAGAAATTTGAATAAAACAAAAATCATTGCAATTAGATAAGGAATGGCTGTAAGCACTCCTCCAATGCTATTAGGTAAAATTGCAGCGATGACTCCAGCGATTAGGCTAGAAATCAAGCACACAATAAAAAACCAAAGGTAGTACAAACGCAATGAAATCATGTAAATAAACCAAATCTAATCTACTTCAAAAATAATTATAAATTTTTTTCACTTTTTTTTCATTTTTATGTCAACCAATCCACACCTAGCAGCGTTATATAGGGTACAAGGTCGCAGCAACCGAATGTTTATTGCACGGCATCCGCAATATTTTTCGGTGACCTTTCATTATGACTCTCCATCTTTGACAATGGCTTTGTTAGTAGCCAAAGCCGTTGAAAAAGATTTTGACCGACGATTTATCATCACTCGAATCGTCGGTTTTTATTTTTTATAGTGCTCAAAAATAAAAAATCAGAATATAAACCATGTCATATCTATTGAAATTCAATTTTCAAGTTCACAATGCGATGTACATCTGTGTTCAGTTAAGATGATTAGCAAAATAGAAAATCTTTCAATTGAATATTATCCTATTAAAACAAAAGTGTTCACGACAGCATATTGCAATGCCCGATGCCATACCATCCATTGGGTGCTGTAACTGTTATTGGCAAAGCTATTTCCTGAATTTAGATCATCACGTCTTTGTTCGATATGAAATTGATGAGAATACAAAATGACAATGCTATACTAAAATTTTATAAAATTAAGCAAGTTAAGCACTATAAAAATGAAATGTCCAAACTGTCAGATTGACGTTGTAAATGAAAATATCAATATCCAAACGGATATGGGGAAATGCCAAGTTTGCAATCATATTTTTCGTATTTCTGAAAATTTTGATACGCCATCATATGCATTTGATATCAATCAACCCCCAAGCGGTACTTGGTATAAAAATAATATGCAAGAAATTAAACTAGGCGCAACACTGAGAAGCCCGATTGCTTTCTTTCTAGTGCCTTTTATGTTGATTTGGTCTGGTGGTTCGCTAGGCGGAATCTATGGAACTCAAATCGCAAAACAGCAATTTAGCCTCTTACAAAGTCTATTTGGTATCCCATTTCTGATTGGAACCATTATTTTTGGTTCGCTTACACTGATGATGCTATTTGGTAAAATTGAGCTCACCATTAATCAACAAGGTGGACGTGTATTTACGGGAATTGGCAGAATAGGAAAATCAAAATATTTTAATTGGAATGACGTTAGTCGAATTAGAGAAAACCGTTCAACTAACTCATCCAATAAACAACAAGCCCAAATTGTCATTGAGGCAAATCAGCCTATCACATTTGGTCTTGGACTCGCTCCAGAAAGACACCACTACTTATTTCATGCATTGAAAAGAATACAATCACAATATAAACCTGAAAGAAGGAAAATCTAAAGGACTCCGTCGATAAGCAAAATAAACTTCAGATGAACTCAAACCAACGCTTACTCACCTTTAAATTGAGGAAGACGTCTCTCAAGCATCGCACGTACACCTTCTTGAGCATCTTGCGATGCAAACAATGGCTTGAGATAACTGTCCATATTCTGAAATGCGAAAACCTCTCCCTGAGTAACCGCATCAGTTGCTGAAGCCAACAATGCTTGTAATGCAAGTGGTGCAGCAATACAGATTTCTTGGGCAATCTCGATAGCCCGATTAAGCTGTGTGCCCTTAGCAACAATCTCAGAAAGCAAATTTAGTTCATTGGCTTTTTGGGCATCAAAAGTTTTCCCTGTCAATAAATACGGCATGGCTTTTTGCCAACCTGCAGCCTGCACAAAACGCACTGTTGCTCCACCAAAAGGCATTATTCCGCGTAATACTTCAAGCTGACCAAAAATCGTGTCTTCGCTCGCGACGACAACATCTGCATTCAACATCAACTCTACCCCAGCGGTATAACAAATCCCTTGTACAGCTACAACAACAGGCTTGGTTCGATGCCGTCCTCCAACCCCCCAAGGGTTAATTTGCCCTTCTTCAAAACTAAAAATCCCTTGAGGAATTTTGGGTTGTAATTCCACCAAGTCCAGACCTGCCGTGAAATGGTCGCCATGTGCAAAAATCACGGCACAACGTAGTTTAGGATTATTTTCATATTCGGTTAAAGCCAGAGATAAATCCTCAATCATATGGCTATCAAAGGCATTTCGTTTTGCCACTCGGTCTAAGCCAATCAACATAATATGGTCCATGATTTCACGGCTTACTTTTCCTAAACTCATTCTTTTAATTCCTGTTTTTTAGTAATAATGTTGGTAACAAACTAGTTGATCATTTTCGAATGATCAAGACATATCTTGTCATTGTTATTCAACGCTACAAGGCTCTACTTTTTGGCTGAATCCGTGCTACCTTATTCAGGTTCATTTTATGTTTAGATTCATTTATGACCGTGCGTTTTTTTCATACGTCTGACTGGCATTTGGGGCAGTTTTTTTATAATCATTCCCGCCATTATGAACATGAACAATTTCTGGCATGGTTACTTGAGCAGATCAAAGCCAAACAGCCGCATGCATTACTCATTGCGGGTGATATTTTTGATGTGATTAATCCCAGCTCACAGGCACAAAAACAACTCTATCAATTCCTTGCCGATGCACACGAGCTTGCCCCACAGATGCAAACTTTGATGATTGCAGGCAATCACGACTCAGGTTATCGCATTGAACAGGTCGAGCCCTTATTAGCAAAATACAATGCTAAAACGGTTGGTGTGATTCATTGGAATCAAGATAAAAGCCTCGATTTAGAACGTTTAATTTTGCCAATTTATGATGAACAAAAGCAGATTGTGGCGTGGTGTATTGCCCTGCCCTTTCTACGTTCAGCTGAAATCACAGGCTTTAATGAACACACCACCAACAGCCAAAATGCGATTGCTTATTTACATCAACAGCTAATCGAAGAAGCCAAACGCCGTAAAACCGATGATCAGGCCCTGATTCTGATGTCACATGCGCATATGCAAGGTGGTGAAACTTCGGATTCAGAGCGGCCGATTATCATTGGCAATGAAGAAGCACTGTCTACAGCCATGTTCGACGATAGCATTGATTATGTAGCACTAGGGCATTTGCATAAACCGCAAAAAGTACAGCATCCACATATTCGTTATAGTGGTTCGCCGATTCCTTTGTCATTTAGTGAAATCAACTATAAGCACCAAGTGGTTGAAGTCAGCATTGATCCTACAAAAAGTGAAGATTCGTTTAACTTTGAAGCTTTGCCGATCCCCAGAAGTATTCAACTGCATAAAATTAAAGATGAACTCAGTGTAGTCATGCAACATCTGCGCAATCTGCCAAATGAACCGATCGAAAATCTTGAGCAGCGTGAATATGTCGATATCGAATATCATACCTCGACACCACCACAGCCGAATCTACGACAACAATTTGAAGATGCATTGCCCAAAGATCGTTATCGACTGGTGCGGATTTCCAGACAATATCTCTCCAATGAAAGCAATGCAGAGAGCAAGCAGAACATTAACTTAGAACCACCGACACCCGAAAAACTATTTCAGCAAATTTGGGAGAAAAAGGGCTATCACGCCGATGATGAAGTAACCAAAGACTTTATGAGTTTGGTCGCAGAAGCGCAAAAGCAACTTGAAGATGATCAGACTGTTTAAGGACCTGCCATGAAAATTTTATCAATACGACTAAAAAATTTGGCATCTCTGGCAGATGAGCACTTTATTGATTTTGAAACTGAGCCTTTGGCCAGTGCTGGACTGATCGCCATTGTTGGAAAAACAGGTGCAGGTAAATCTACGATTTTAGATGCCATGTGTCTGGCGTTATTTAATAAAATTCCCCGCCTTAAAGAAAGTGACGGCAAACTATTAGATGTCGATGGTTCGGAACTACTGACCAACTCCCCTTTAACGGTTCTACGTCGCAGCACAGGACATGGTTTTGCCGAACTGTGTTTTGTGGCACAAGACCAGAAACATTACCTCGCACGTTGGGAAATTAAACGTGCTCGTGAAAATGCCAGTGGTAAATTGCAAAGTGTACAGCGCTCGCTCAAATGTCTGACCGATGGCGTGGTGATTGCAGATAAAACCAAAGCGGTTGAAGCGCATATTCAACAAATTACTCAACTGAGTTTTGAGCAATTCACCCGTGCGGTACTACTGGCACAGTCCGAGGTCACCGCTTTTTTAAAGGCACGAGATAATGAGCGTGGTGAATTACTCGAATATCTGACCAATTCCAGTATTTTTGCCAAAATTGGACAACTGGCTTTTGAAAAAACCCGTGAAATCAGTAACCAACGCAAGCAATTGGAAAATGTGCTCGGTCATATTGAAATCCGTTCAGATGAAGAAATTGCCGAATTACAGGCTCAATTCCAGCAGGTACAGCAACAGGTTCAACAGTTGGAAGCCAACAAAGTTCAGCTCAATCAACAGCAACAATGGTTTGAGCAGCGACAGAAACTTCAAACTGAAATCACACTGAAACAACAACAGCATGACATTCAAATTCAAGCACATCAGGCTTTAGCCGCAGATCGTAATCGACTCAGCCAACTCGAAATATTTTCAGGCATTCGTCCTGTTGTGTTCCAACAGCAACAACTGGAAAAAGCACTGCAACAGCTTGAACCGCAGATTCAATACAAGCAGCAGCACTTTAGCGCTGTAAGCACCCAATTTGAGCAAGAAAAAACGGCTTATACGCGGGCTGAAACAGCCTTACAGCAATTTCAGAGTTTTGAACAAAACCATCAGCATGAACTCACTCAAGTGCGTAAATATGTACAGGAACGTGAATACATTGCCGATGAATATAAGAAAACCAAACTCCGCTTAAACCAAAACGAAGCGCAACAACAACCATTACTTGAGCAGCAACAGCAGTTTGAACAAAGTCACCATAGCTTATCGATACAACAACAAAGCTGCTCTGATCAACTGCAACAGAGCGCACAATTCTCCACTTTAGATAAGGGCTTGAATGCACATCTTCAGCAGCTGCAGCAATTTATTCTGCAATACCAAAAAGTCGAACAAAATTTAGGTTCGATTCAACAGGCACAATCCAAACTTGAACAAGATCAGATCGTATTGAATGAGCTCATTCAAAAATTTGGCACACCACAACAGATTGAAAGCCAGCTTGAACAGAAACAAAAACTCAGAGAACAGCAACAAGCCCAACTGAATCAACTGGATCTAATTCAGCAAAAGTTACAGCATTATTTTGAACTTAACAAAGACCGTGATGAACTAAGCCATAAGCTCAGTAGCACACAGCAACAACATCAGCAACTTGACCAACAACTGCAAACTAGCCAAGGCGCATTCCAATCTGCCAAAAATGAACGGGAAAAATTGCAGCAGATATTGCAACAACAACGTTTATTACATGCTGAAAATATTGAACATCTCCGTGCAGAACTCAAACACGGAAAAGCCTGTCTGGTCTGTGGTAGCACCGAACATCCCTATCGTGATGATGCAAGTCAGCTCTCCAAAGCCTTGTATGAGCTGCAACAACAGCAAGAACAACAGGCCATTCAGCAAGAGCAACAATGCTTTCAACTTTGGCAAAACACACAGCAGCAATTTACACAGATTCATACCGAACTGACTCAATTGCAATCCGCAGTGCAACAAGCAGATGACAAATTCAAACTGCAACATCAGGAGTTAGTCAAACATACCGTACAGTTCGACATTCAGTTAGATTTAACCCAACCACATGCTGAAATCACGGTCGCTCAACAACAATGGACGAGTGAAGCAACTCAACTCAAACAGCAGATTGAAATTGAGTTACAGCAACTGCATCAGGCCAATAAAGACCACTATCACCTGACTCAAACGATTCAAAATATCCGCTATCAACTCGAAAGCGTACAGCAGTTACAGCAACAGATTCAGCATGTTGTAGATTGCCTGACTAGCGATGAACAAAACTTATGGCAACAGCAAACGCTAAGCTCTGCTCAACAGCTAGCACAACGTTTACAGCAACGTGTTCAACAGATTGAACAAGCTGAAACACTCAGCAAGCAACAGCAGCAGCTTGAACAGCAACTGAATCTATTAAAGACCAATTTAACAAGCTTGAACACTCAACATGCGGAGTTTAGCCAGCAACTCAAAGATGTCGAGCTGAAAGGCAAACAAAATACAGAGTCAGCGCATCAATTAGTTGTGGGAATGACAGGTTTAACTGAACTGAAAGCCAATGAATGGTTAAACCAACACGATCAACAGCGTCAGCAACTCCAAAATCAATATCAGCAAATCAAGCAGCGTTTTGAACAGACTCGTCAAATCTATGAACAGCAGAAAAATGAACTGGAACAGCTCAAGGCTCAACAACAACAGCAACAATCTACTCTTGCTGAATCTAAAACTGAAATTCGAGCATGGTTAAGCCAGCATCCTGAGTTTGAAGAGCATCAATTAGCGGACTTACTTGCTATTCGTGCTGAGCAAGAACAGCACATTCGAACATCGCTACAACATGCAGAACGCTTACTCAATGAGGCCGCCTCTGCATTGAAAACGCTGCAACATCAATTACAGATACATCAGCAACAACAGCCACCCATCGAACACACCCAGTTGATTGAGTACATCCATCTCAATCATGAGAAGCTACAACAGCAAGCCGAACAACGTGATCAGTTCAAACTGAAATTAGAAGTACATCAACAAAACCTTGCCAAGCAAAAACAATTTGCAGATCAAATCCAGCAGATTCAGCAGCAGGAACACCGTTGGAATAAGATTTCTAGTTTAATTGGCGATTCCAAAGGTAAAGATTTCCGTGACTTAGCTCAGCAATATAATCTGGATATTTTGCTGGAATATGCCAATCAACAATTAGCAATGCTATCGCAGCGTTATACCTTAAAACGTTTGGATAACTCCCTCAGCCTAGCCATTATTGACCATGATATGGATGGAGAAACCCGTTCAGTGGCTTCACTGTCTGGTGGTGAGTCTTTCCTGACTGCCCTTGCGATTTCCTTGGCAATTGCCAATATGGCTTCAGGTTCCATGAAAATCGAATCGCTATTTATTGATGAAGGTTTTGGTACTTTGGATGCATCTTCGTTGCATATGGTGATGAATGCGCTAGATCAACTGCAAAGCCAAGGCCGTAAAGTGGTATTGATCTCGCATATTCAGGAAATGCATGAGCGTATTCCTGTACAGATTCAGGTACAGCCAATTGGCTCAGGTTCAAGTCGGATTGAGCTGGTGGGCTGATACAGGGCTTAACCAGTTACCCGAAACATAGTTTCTCGTCTCGCGCTTCGGGCAAATGAGAAACATAGCTTCGCAAGACATCGTGAAACGAGGTAGCTTTGCTTTTCCTCGCTCATCCTCTTGCACCAAACAATGCTGTGCCTACTCTAACCATGGTTGAACCTGCTGCAATCGCAGCTTCGAGATCGGCAGACATGCCCATACTTAATGTATCCCAGTCTTGCGGCTGTGCATGTTGAGCTTTCACTTGCTCAAATAGCACTTTAGCATCAGCAAATGCGGCATGATTTTCAGGTGCTGGAATCACCATCAATCCACGCAAACGGATATTTGGAAGCTGACTGATTTGATGAACCAATTCTAAAACCTCATTTGGTTGGCAACCATCTTTAGAATTTTGCCCATCAATATTTACCTGAATACAGATATTTAACGGTTTTTGATTTTCTAAACGTTGCTTGGATAAACGTTCTGCAATAATGAAGCGATCGACTCCATGCACCCAATCAAATGTTTCTGCTAAATGCTTGGTTTTATTGCGTTGTACATGACCAATAAAATGCCATTCAATATCTAAATCTTGTAATTCATCAATTTTAGTCAAGGCTTCTTGCAAATAATTTTCACCAAAACAACGCTGACCAACAGTATACATTTCTCGTAAGGTTTGGCTCGGATGAGTCTTTGAAACAGCCAACAATTGTACAGTCGAAGGATCACGTTTCACCTGCTGGCAAGCTTGCTCTATTTGATTTAAAACAGATTGACGGAATTGCTCAGATTTATTCATTGACACAGTTCTCACTTACAAAATCTTTTTTCTCTCACATTCTATAATATGTTGGTAACACAGAGTGAAAGCCGTATATTATTCTATAAAAGAGTGAGGCATTTTGATTGTTTCGGGGAAATCATGGATATTACAGAATTACTAGCATTTGCAGTTAAAAACGGTGCTTCAGACTTACATCTTTCATCAGGTATGCCACCAATGATTCGTGTAGATGGTGAAGTCCGTCGTATTAATTTACCAGCACTAGAACATAAAGATGTACATCGCTTAGTGTATGACATCATGAATGATAAACAACGTCGTGATTATGAAGAAGATCTAGAAACTGACTTTTCATTTGAAGTGCCTAATATTGCACGTTTCCGTGTGAACGCATTTAACCAAAACCGTGGCGCTGGCGCGGTATTCCGTACCATTCCATCTAAAGTTTTAACCATGGAAGACCTTGGTTTAGGTTCAATTTTTAAAGAAATTTGTGATTATCCACGGGGTATCGTTTTGGTCACAGGACCTACGGGTTCTGGTAAATCAACGACGCTCGCTGCGATGATCGACTATATCAACGAAAACCGCTATGACCACATTTTAACGGTTGAAGACCCAATCGAATTTGTACACCAATCTAAAAAATGCCTGATCAACCAGCGTGAAGTGCACCGTGATACACATGGCTTCAATGAAGCACTGCGTTCAGCACTGCGTGAAGACCCTGACATTATCCTTGTGGGTGAGATGCGTGATTTGGAAACCATTCGTCTGGCATTGACTGCTGCGGAAACGGGTCACTTGGTTTTTGGTACACTGCATACGACCTCTGCAGCGAAAACAATTGACCGTGTCATCGACGTATTCCCTGCCGAAGAAAAAGATATGGTTCGTGCCATGCTTTCTGAATCACTACAAGCCGTTATTTCACAAACATTATTGAAGAAAAATGGCGGTGGTCGTGTTGCAGCACATGAAATCATGATTGGAATTCCAGCAATTCGTAACCTTGTACGTGAAAATAAAGTAGCTCAGATGTATTCTGCCATCCAAACGGGTGCAAACTACGGTATGACTACACTTGATCAAAGTCTTAAGACCTTGGTTTCAAAAGGTGTTATTAGTCCTCAAGTTGCCCGTACCGTAGCAAAACAACCTGAGTCATTCCTATAATAATAAACGGATTAGAGAAATATCATGGACTTTAATGATTTACTCAATTTAATGATTCAACAAAGTGCATCTGATTTATTTGTCACTGCAGATGTTGAACCATCAATGAAGATCAACGGTCAAATTGTGCCTGTTTCAAAGTCTAAACTCTCAGGTGAAGTCGTTGGTCAGTTACTTCATTCAATTATGTCAGATAAGCAGCGTAAAGAATTTGCTGAAACAAGAGAGTGTAATTTTGCGATCGTCAATCGTGAGAAAACAGCCCGTTTTCGTGTAAGTGCCTTTCAACAACGTGATATGCCTGGAATGGTTTTACGTCGTATTGAAACTGTCATTCCAACCATGGATGAACTCAAGCTGCCTAGTGTGCTAAAAGAACTCGCCATGACCAAACGCGGTATCATTATCTTTGTAGGCGCAACAGGTACAGGTAAATCAACCTCATTAGCTTCGATGATTGGTTACCGTAACCAAAATTCAAAGGGCCATATTATTACCATTGAAGACCCAATCGAATTCGTACATCAACATGCGGGTTGTATTGTCACTCAACGTGAAGTCGGGATTGATACAGATTCATTTGAAGTCGCATTAAAAAATACGCTTCGCCAAGCACCTGATGTAATCTTAATTGGTGAAATTCGTTCTCGTGAAACCATGGACTATGCGATTGCTTTTGCGGAAACAGGTCACTTAGTACTCGCAACACTACACGCAAATAATGCGAACCAAGCACTAGATCGCATTGTCCACTTCTTTGAAGCAGATCGCCATCCTCAATTGCATATGGATTTATCACTTAATCTCAAGGCGATGGTTGCTCAACAGTTGATTCCAACGCCAGATGGTAATTCACGTCGTGCAGCAATTGAGATTCTGATTAATACACCACTTTTGGCAGATTACATACGCAAAGGTGAAGTACACGAAATCAAAGATCTCATGAAGCGCTCTCGTGAGTTGGGTATGCAGACTTTTGACCAAGCATTATTTGATTTATATAAAGCAGGTGAAATTACGTATAAAGATGCACTGAAGCATGCTGACTCGCCAAATGACTTACGTCTCACAATTAAACTTTCAGAAGAAGGTACAAATCAGTTATTGAGTGCGAGCCGAAATATTACCTTTGATGGTCAATAATTCAAATTAAGACATTAAAAAAAGGAAGGTTTTAAAAAACCTTCCTTTTTATTTGTTTAATTTTAGTAAAGTACTAAGCTTTAACTAAATCAAACTCATTTTTTACGATAAGCATCTTGGCATTCAGAATCACTACAATAACCGTATAAGTTTAATGAATGGCCAGTTAAGGCAAAATTATGCTGATCTGCAACAGCATGTTGCTCTTTCTCAATAATATCATTCGTAAATTCAACAACTTTGTTGCAATTTAAGCAAACAAGGTGATCATGATGATCTTCTTGCATGATTTCAAAAACTGAATGATTATTTTCAAAATGATGACGTTGGATAATGCCAGCCGCTTCAAATTGTGTTAACACTCGGTAAACAGTTGCTAAACCAACATCTTCACCTTGTTCAAGCAAAGTTTTATAAATATCTTCAGCACTTAAATGATGTTGTTTTGAATTTTCTAACAATTCCAAAATCTTAATACGAGGAAGGGTGACTTTAAGTCCAGCTTTGCGTAAGTCTTGATTGGAAATAGGCATTTAAAAAGGTCTCTCAACAAATCTTAAGTTGGAATAGGCAATAGAGTTTAGATGCAGTATGATCTATCCTTGAACCAAATGCATCATCATTTATCAGGATAGTGTAGCAAAATGCAAAAAATCATGCTGGCGTTATTCGTCACTTCAGTACTTAGCGGTTGTTCAGTCTTTGGTGTTTATAAAGTCGATATTCCACAGGGAACACCATTAACTAAAGCACAAGCATCACAAGTACAAGTCGGCATGAGCTTTCAGCAAGTCCGTTTCTTACTGGGTAGTCCAACTGTTACAGATCCATTAAATCCATTACGTTGGGACTATATCTACAACTACACACCAGGTACTTATGCTAAAAAAGCAAAAATACCAGCAGTGCGTGGTCAACACTTAAAAGTTTATTTCGATGCGAATGGCAATGTAGAACGTCTAGAAGGTTTAGATACGATTCCCGAATCACAACCTGGTTTACCAGCATCAAAAGAAGCGATTCTGACTGCGCCACCACTATAAATAGTTTCCAAAAAAAAGAAACCCCTCACCGAATCATTCGTGAGGGGTTTTATTTATGAACTTGATGGTCTGAAACGATTACCCTTAATAAAACGTCCAACGGGGTTCTTTGCGGCACGCTTGCGTCGAATATCTTTAGGATTAATCGTCAATGGACGATAAATCTCTACTCGATCACCCACTTGCAAAACAGTATCTACCTCAATCTTGCTACCAAATACACCAAGATTTAAAAGCTCTGGAAGTTTTACCTGTTCTGCTAAACCACTTGCATCAATCGCTTGTTGTGCAGTCATTCCTTCATTGAATGGAACGGCAATCATAAATTGCTGTTCAGGTGTCGCAAATGCAACCCAAACCTGTTTCTGTTCCATTATAAAACTTGCCCAATAATTGCGACAATCGCAATCAAAATTGAAAGCGGTAAAACTAAACGTACCGCAATACGCCATACGTTATAAAATAATTCGTTACTAAAGCCCATGGCCTTACGAAGATGGCTAATCTTCATAACCCAGCCTGCAAAAACGGCATAAATTAAACAAATCACTAATCCCCAAATCATCAATAGAGTATTAAAAATTTGGTCAACTTGTGGCACAGCCCAAACTGCAATTGCCGCGAGAATAATGCCCCATTGAATAATGATTGCAAGTTGGCGTTGTGCTAACTGCTCTTTAGCACATTGGATCAATAATGCAGCAGACATTATCGCAGCAAAAACCCACGCTAATGCTGGAAGTTGCGCTTGGGTAGAGAAGAAACCAAATGCAATGACAGCAATAAGCTGCGCGACCCAGATCGGAAAGACTGAACTTGTGACCGCTTGTTGTTTTTTCACTGTCACTAAGCTACTTTGCCAATACAATCCTAGACCTAGACCACTTGCGACTAAAGCGAGCACTGTAGCATTGCCCCACTCTATAAACTCAATACCTGTCCAGTGCCAAGTCGTTAACTGAGTGCCCATCACATTTGCACCAATGAAAGCAGCAATGACTCCAATTGTTGTAAGCCCAATTAAAAATTGGCGCGGTATAAAAGATAAACCAAGCGCTATAACGGCAAAAACAGCAAAAAGGATTTGAACAGGAAGATCTAATCCAAGCTGCTCAGTCACAATGTGAGCAGAGGTATTTATCATACTGCCTGCAAAGAAAGGAACAAAAACAACAGCGAACCAACCTACTAAACGCCATTTCGGGGAAGCATCAGCATCACGCGTTAAAGTAGAAAGTGCTTGTAACGCGGTCATCTGTGAACGTTTCGCTAAGGCAATTTCAAGAAAACCAATCGGTAGTGCTAATAAAAGCATGGTTCCTAGCCACAATAACCAAAAATCAAATTGACGATCAATTTGAATACCCACTGTTGGTGCTAATGTGCTAATCATGACAAAAGATAAGCAAAACGCCATCACTGGTGTAAGCCAGCGTGACAGAGTTGTGTCCTGCATACTGCATTCCTTAAAAAGCTTTGAACTCATTGTGCTTCTTTATGGAGCTTACAATGAAATATTCAATCTATTTTGCCTTTGTCACGTCTGAAAATCAAAACAAAAGATACCCAAAGAAAAAGGCAAATCACCATAAAGATGACTTGCCGCGCCTAGTTATTATTATGTAAATCTGACCTCTTATTTTTTACTCATCTTCACCTTATTATTTTTCTACCATAAGAGGTCTTATTGTTATTATTTTATTGTTAAGCAAAGAACCGTGAAAACCAATTCTTGCCTTTTTTCTTTTCATTTTCTTTAATAATGCCAATCATATTTTCTCTTACTGCACCAACATAATCTGCATCATCATGGCGAATATGATTAATTAACCATTTAGAGAGAGCTTCATGCAATTCTTTATCAATTTCATGACCCAGTTCAAAGCGCTCACGATAAGCTTCTATTTTTTTAATAAATAAGTCATGCACACGCTTGTGAGGTACACGATACTTATAGTTTGCTTCTTCTTGTAAACTTTCTTCAAAGGTAAAATGTGATTGTGTATAGTCAATAATATTATCTAATACACTTTTCATTTTTACACGATCATGTGAATATTTTAAATCAGCGATTTCATTAATATAATCCAGAATACGTCGATGCTGATCATCGATTACCTCTATTCCTGTATTATATTCGGTAGACCATTTCATGCCCATATCGATTCCTAAAACCAATGTGATTTATTGAATAAGGACATAATATCGACTAAGTAATTAAATAAAAACACAGCATTTTTGTCAGATTTTAAATATTTTCAATAAAATAAATTAACTTATTGTTTTGTATTTATTTAAATATTTTACCCAATCAAAATACTCAAGTATTTTTTAACCAATTTTAAAACCAAACTCAAAATGGAATTTAAATATAAAAAGTTAAGGAATTTATATTATAAAAAAGGTATATATCATGTATTAATCTTGATTATACCTAATTAATATTGATCTGCTTTGGTGATTCGTTTTAACAGTGGATTGTCTGCTTCTCGAATTAAACGTTCAACACGTGTGAGTGCATATTTAATAGGTTTCCCATGCTGAAATAAAATCATTTCGCCTGGCTGATATGCAGTCCATGATTCATTATGTGTGAGCGGTTCAGTCGTGATAACAGCAACACGATCTTCAGGTGTCGTTACCTCGCTAAAATCTACTTTGACGTCTAAATCAATTAAATGCGCAGGTTGAAATGGATATTCTCTTACTAACCAATGCAGTTTAGTTGTCGCATAACTAAATAATGCTTGCCCATTGGATAGGCAAAAATTAAACGTGCCATGTTCAGCAATTTCAGGTGAAATCCGTTCTAACAGAGAAAAAATTTTCTCTATACACGGTTCTGTATATCCAAACGCTTCAACCATTTGATCTAATAAATAACAAAAAGCACGTTCGCTGTCTGTATTACCGACCGGTTCAAAGCGACCACTAAGCTGAGGATTAAAATCGTGTAGATCACCGTTATGCGCAAAAATCCAATGCCGCCCCCATAACTCACGTAAAAATGGATGTGAATTTTCTAGCGTAATTTTGCCTTGTGTTGCTTTTCGGATATGTGCAATCACATTACGAGATTTAATAGGATAATTACGAATTAAATCTGCAATTGGTGATTCAACTGCAGATTGATTATCAACAAATAACCGACATGCTTTGTCTTCAAAAAATGCGATACCAAAGCCATCACAATGATCAGACGTAATGCCAGCTCGTTGAGAAAATCCACGAAAGGAAAAAGTAATATCTGTTGGTGTAGCGCAATTCATTCCTAATAGCTGGCACATATCTTCTAACTATCTAACATCTAAGCCTATTGTGCATGAGGTTTAGATATCTTGTAAATCTCAATATGTGCTCAGTATTAGACTAACAATGATATAACTATCGCTGCACCATTTTATTCATGACAAAAGAAGTGGCAATTTTGTTAATTTCTAAGAAAACAAAATAATCTAAACATTTGAAATCTTCATCATAAAATGCTTGTTTAGAGAGCTTAGATTGCATACCTAGATATGTATCAAATAATTTTGGCATCCGTTCATCTTGTGGGAAGCTATATTCTGGTCTCTCAGGTTCGAATGCACGTTTTGAACGAATATCAATAATTTGGTGATCACCCAATTGCTGAATCTGACGATGAGTGTAATAGGCACGCGCTAAATTATCTTCAAGATGAATACTGACACATCCCATAAGGTACTTAGCACGCATTGACCACAACACCTTTGGCACCAAATTTAACCACAGCATTGATAAGGCTTTTCCAGAACGGAATTGTGGATGTACGCAGGTACGACCTATTTCTAGAATACTTGGCAAATGTGAAAGGTTAGGAACAACATCAAATTCTTTAGCGCTATAGCTTTGCCCAATCTCATGCCCCTGAAATAATTTAAGGCGTGTATAGGCAACAATTTCACCAGTCCATTTCTCACGTAATACAGCATGCTCACAACCAAAGTCATAGAGATCTTGATCGAGACCATCTTCAAAAGAGATACCAAATTGATGAGAGAATTGATTTGCTCTAAAACGTTGTACTTCTTGTAATTCTTTTAGATTGTCCACCCACCCAAAACGAAATTGATTTTGTGATGGTTTTTGGCGTAAAGGTGAAGTTAATGTCTGACGATAATGATTTAATTTTTCTAGCATAATGAAAGCTCCTTATGTCTAGAGTTACCTTAAATCGATTAAATGACATTGAAATGACTATAACGTGAACAGATCATGACGAAAAAAAAGACCTCAATGAGGTCTTTTTAATCTTTAGTGCTTCGCACGATTGGTAATCAGCGTTCCAACCCCGTGGTCAGTAAAGATCTCTAATAATGTTGCATGAGGTACACGACCATCTACAATATGTGCACTCACGACACCACCTTTAACCGCGTCTAATGCACAACCGACTTTAGGAATCATGCCACCATAGATCACACCTGTTTCAATTAAACGATCTACTTCTTGCGTACTTAATCCAGTTAATAAGTTTTTATTTTCATCTAATACGCCTGTGATATTGGTCAATAGAATCAGTTTTTCAGCACCCAATGCTTCTGCAACTTTTCCAGCGACAAGATCAGCATTGATATTATAAGTATTCCCTTCTTCATCCACACCTAATGGTGCGATCACAGGAATAAAATCACCTTGGGTAAACATTTCCAACACATCGGTTTTAACGCCTGTCACTTCACCGACCATACCCAAATCAATTTGAGAAATTGAG
Source organism: Acinetobacter sp. WCHA29 (assembly GCF_002165335.1). Classification (NCBI taxonomy): domain Bacteria; kingdom Pseudomonadati; phylum Pseudomonadota; class Gammaproteobacteria; order Moraxellales; family Moraxellaceae; genus Acinetobacter; species Acinetobacter sp. WCHA29. Next base: position 19,805 of record NZ_NHRQ01000011.1, on the reverse strand, counting down.
CCATCAGCTTCTTGTTTTTCCATAAGCAATTTACGGGCACGAAGTAAATTACCATCTTTACCTGTTAAACCAATTGCACGACCACCATGTTGGTTAATCAGATTAACAATCGATTTATTGACACTACCACCCAACACCATTTCTACCACTTCCATCGTGGCTTGGTCAGTGACACGCATCCCATCAATACGATCAGACTCTTGTCCTAAACGTTTTAATAAAGAGTCAACTTGCGGACCACCACCATGTACAACAATTGGATTTAAGCCTACTGTTTTTAATAGCACAATGTCACGCGCAAATGAGCTTTCAAGCTCTGGATCAGTCATTGCATTGCCACCATATTTTACAACCAACGTTTTACCTGCAAAACGTTGAATATACGGCAAAGCTTCAATCAAAATTTTTGCTTTATCAATGCCGATATGCTCATGTGGCATGCGTGTCTCCTTATTAAGCTTGTGCGAGTTCTTGTGCAATTTGCGGATATTGCTCTTGCATCATAGAAACAAATTCTTGGCGGATTTCACTTAATCGGCTTGGATTATCTGCATCAAAACGAACTGTGAAATACTCACCCGTATTAGATGCTCGAATAATGCCAAAACCATCATCAAAATCAAGTCTTACACCATCTATTTTACTTAAACGAGCGCCTAAACGGTGACTTTGAATTTCAATATCATTTAAAACTTGTTTAGGGTTTATATCATGGGTACTGATATAGGTATCTTCAGTACAATAACGTTCAGGGTAAATTTCTAATAATGCAGAAAGGTTTGCTTCGTCTGATTGAGTCAGGTATTCCATGACTCTTAACGCCGCATATAGACCATCGTCATAACCAAAACCACGACCATCATTAAATACATAATGACCCGCATACTCTCCCCCAAATACGGCATTGCCTTTTGATTGAGATAAATATGCGCGCAAGAAACTACTTCCTGTACGAATCATTTTGGCTTGGCCATGAAGTTTTTGTACCGTCTCAGCCACCATTTGTGAACATTTCACATCAAATACGATTTCTTTTTGAGGATGCTGTTTTAAACAAATTTGTGCGAATAAAGACAATAAGCGGTCTGGACTAATAATATGGGCAAGCTCATCCACAATAACGACTCGATCACCATCGCCATCCAAGGCAATACCAATATCTGCTTTTTCCAAAAGGATAGCCGCTTGCAACTGTTTTAAATGTTTTGCATGTGAGGGATCAGGTGCATGATCAGGAAAATTCCCATTGGCTTCACAACGTAAAGCGATAACCTGACAACCTAACTTCTCTAAGACGAGTTTTGCACAACGACCTGCTGCACCATGTAAACCATCTAATGCAACTTTTAAAGGGCGTTTTAGCTGAATATCACTTAATAATGATTGTTGATATTTTAAACAAAATTCAGGGATAATATGATGCGATAATTCTTGTAGATCACTATTCTTTTCAATTGTTTCTAACGCAAATTGAGCTGCTAAACCGACCTGTTGAATAATCTCAGGGCTAGGTGGTTCTCCTTGTAAAATCCATTTAATTCCATTATCAGATTTAGGATTATGGCTTGCAGTTACCATAATTCCGTTCCCACCAAAATCACGCGCGATATAGTACATCATGGGCGATGAGCAACATCCAATGTTGGTGGCTGTTAAACCCTGTGTTTGAAAAATCTGTTGAATAATATTGGCATAAGTCGGACTCGTTAGACGTGCGTCATACCCAATAACGACTTGATATTGTCCTGCATTTTTATATTGTTGTGCTAAAGCATAACCAATTGAATGAATTACATGAGGTGTTAAATGATTTAATTTTCCGCGAATATCATAAGCACGAAAAATACTCAGAGGAAATGTATATTTTGTATTCACAGTGAACCCCTATTTTTATAATCATTAGCTGATTCAAAAAAAACAGAACTATTAAGAAATTAGTTAACCCTAGTTCAAAAAAATTAAAATAATTTGTCAGCTGCTTTTTAATACAAATCCAAAGAACAATCAATATCAAAAATGCAATGCTTTTAAGCAAAGCATTGCATTTAAATTGATAATGAAAGCAGTATTAGTGTTGACCTGTATGTCCAAAACCACCTGCACCACGTTCAGTCGCAACAAATTCTTGCACTTGTTCAAATTCAGCTTGTACCACAGGAACTAAAACGTATTGAGCCAAACGTTCGCCTGGTTCTAATCGGAATGTATTTTGCCCACGATTCCAAACAGAAATCATCAATTCACCTTGATAATCGGAATCAATCAAACCGACCAAGTTTCCTAATACAATACCATGTTTATGACCAAGACCTGAACGCGGTAAAATTAAACCTGCAAAGTTTGGATCTTCGATATAGATTGCTAAACCTGTTTTGACTAAGACCGTTTCACCAGCCGCAATATCAATTGCAGTATCTAAACAGGCACGTAAGTCTAAACCTGCTGAACCCGTTGTGGCATAAGAAGGCAACCCCCATTCTTGACCTAAACGAGCATCTAATACTTTAACTTGAACTTTCATTACAACTTCCTACTTACTATTTCTTAACGTTTCAATAAAGCTTTTAAATTCGCGAGATATTGCTGAGCTTGCTCTTTCGGATCAACATTCGGTGCGAGTTTCTTTTTACGACCGTGCCACTCTAGATCATCTTGTGGCAATTCGTCTAAAAAACGGCTTGGTGTCATTTGACGCATTTGACCACCGTTTTTACGCTGCTCAGCAAGTGTCAAGGTAAGCCCTTGTCGAGCACGGGTAATACCCACATACATTAAACGGCGTTCTTCTTCGATGGTTTCTGAAGCAATCGAGTTTTTATGTGGTAATAGCTCTTCTTCCAAGCCAATCATATACACATAAGGAAATTCTAATCCTTTTGCAGCATGTAGCGTCAATAAGTTCACTTTATCCGTGTCCTCTTCTTCTTGCTGCTGCTCTAACATATCGAGCAATACCAGTTTACGAATCACACTTTCAATATTCTTTTCATCGACATCATCAGTACGATTAATCAGATTTTGGATACTGGTATAGAGGCTCTCAATATTATCGATTTTGGTTTTTTCTTGAGCAGGTGTTGCTGCTTGCTCACGTACATAATCGATGTAACCCGCTTCGTTGATCATTTGACGAACTTTAGGTACAGGCTCATCATCGTCTAACAATTCACGGGTAAATGTTGCGATAAAATCAGCAAACTCATGTAATTGAGTGGCAGCTTTCTTAGGCAATACCATCGACAATCGTTGATCTGAAGAAGCTGTTAATAACGATAAGGTATTTTCTTGTGCAAATAGTCCCAGTTTCTCTAAGGTGACAGGCCCAATTGCACGCTTCGGTGTATTAATAATTCGTAAGAAAGCACTATCATCTTCAGGATTAATAATGAGACGTAAATAGCTCATCACATCTTTAATCTCAGCACGAGCAAAGAATGATTGCCCACCCGATAATTTATAAGGGATTTGCATTTGACGGAGCTGCGTTTCTAATACGCGTGCTTGGAAATTACCACGATATAAAATCGCATAGTCTTTCCAATTTTTACCATTCATCAATTTATGCGTGATGAGATCTTTAACAACACGTTCCGCTTCATCATCGTCATTTAAACACGTGATCACACGGATATTTTCACCATGTCCTTTATCACTCCACAATTTTTTATCAAAAATATGTGGATTGTTTTCAATTACGGCATTAGCCGCTTTTAAAATACGACTGGTTGACCGGTAATTTTGCTCAAGTTTAATGACTTTTAAATTATGAAAATCTTCTTTTAATAAAGCCATATTCTCAGGCTTTGCACCACGCCATGCATAAATAGATTGATCATCATCACCTACGGCAGTGAATTGCCCCATCACACCAACAAGAAGTTTTACAAGGGTATATTGTGCAGTATTGGTATCCTGATATTCATCTACCAGTAAATAGCGAACACGATTTTGCCATTTGTCTCTGACTTCAGCATTCTCTTGCAGCAAACGTGTTGGCATTACAATCAAATCATCAAAATCAACGGCATTATAAGCGCGCAGATTACGCTCATAGAGTTGATATAAATGTGCTAACTGTACATCATCAACTGTTTCACACGTTGAATGGGCTTGCTCTGGTAAAACTAAGTCATTTTTCCAATCAGAAATTTTCTTCATTGCTTTGGCGATGAGTTCTTTACTTTCTGCGCCCGACATATTATCGCGCTGCATTAAGTCCATCAGAATTCTTTTGCAGTCGTCTGCATCTAAAATCGAAAAATTGGCTTTAAGAGGTAAGTTTTTTAATTCTAAACGCAATAAATTTAAGCCAAAAGTATGGAAAGTCGAAACTGAGAGTCCTTTTGCTTCTTCACGTGACAATAACTTAGCGACACGCTCCTTCATTTCACGTGCGGCTTTATTGGTAAAGGTCATGGCAGTAATACGATGTGCTGGAATACCACATTGCTGTACCAAAAAAGCAACTTTTCGTGTAATCACTGAGGTTTTACCTGAACCCGCACCTGCGAGCACCAACAATGGCCCTTGAACATATTTCATCGCTTCAAGTTGCTTGTCATTGAGTTGACTGGCAGATGACATCTCGTAATACCTCTCACGTTTTCGAGCATGATTATAGACATCTCTGTTTTAGAATCCCAATAGTAAATCTTGGGATCTGTATAAATTATGATGCCTTATACAAATAACACGCCATAGCTTGTCGCCAGCTGTTCGACATAATAAAAAACCACCCGAAGGTGGTTTTTTAAATCAGTAATAATTACTGTTTTGCATAAATGCTAATTTCTACACGGCGGTTTTGTTCTTTACCAGCAGCAGTTGCATTTGAAGCGATAGGATTAGAAGAACCTAAACCTTGTGCATCAATACGGCTGCTTGAAACACCTTGGCTTGCTAAATAGTTTTTAACTGATTGAGCACGTGCTTGAGACAATGGGATATTGATTGAATCATTACCAGTATTGTCTGTGTAGCCAGTAACTAAGATTGCGCTCTTGTTATCTTCAGCTAAAGTTTGCGCCACTTTGTTTAAAGTACCGTAGAAGTTTGGTTTGATGTTTGATTTATTGGTATCAAAGGTGATGCTACCCGGCATGATCAATTGAACAGAACCATCTGGATTACGACTTACATCAACACCTGTACCTGCCATTTGCTCACGTAATTTTTTCTCTTTGTTATCGAGATATAAACCACTTGCACCACCAAGAATCGCACCGATTGCAATTGCACGGTTGTTTTGGCTGCTGCTACCATTATTAATACCTTTAGAAACACCGTAACCAGCTGCCGCACCAATTAATGTACCTAAAGCAGCTTTGTCGTATGAAACACCGCCGATATCATTACCTTGTCCGCTCATTGTTTGGCAACCAGAAAGTACCAATCCAGCCCCTACCAATGTTGAAATTACTAATGCACGCATTGCGTAGCTCCTGTCTATGTATTTTGTTGTCTGAACAAATAATGAATGAGAAAATCAAGCCACACCATTGATATTTTGTTAATAACAAACAGTTTATTTATATTTTTGTAATATTTTGATGCACTTTTCTTGATCTTATACTCACATTCTCTCCACTGTTTATTATTTTGCATAAAAATACGCTTATGAGAAATAAGTCACATTATTAAAAATTAAGTAATCATCTAAGTCTTCTATGGTAAAAATTTTAATTTCCCAGATTTTGTATCTATAAGTACTGGAATATATGAAAATTGTGAATATTTAAAAATATACAGTTGTATTTAAATATCTGTTGTTTATAGTTAAAAGCATTGTTTTATCGAAAATTAGCACCCAAGGTTTGATTTATGTCTACCACAAATAAAAAAGTATCGTTATTAGAAAGGGTAACTAAAGGACTTACTGTTGGTTCTGTAATCACAGGAAGTACTTTTTTACATGGTCCTCCTGTTCTTGCTCTTGGTTTTACAAAATTATTTAAAAAATCAAAAAAGGTAGATGAAACCAATATTCAGTTGGCGAATAGTTGGATTGGCGTAAATAATCAACTGATTGAAAAAGTCTTACCAAATCTTAAATGGGAAATTAGTATTGATGAAAAGCTCGATCTGAATTTACAAGGTCGTTATATGATGATTTGTAATCATCAAAGTTGGGTTGACACCACAGTAAATCAATATTTTGGTCTCACACGTATGCCACTTACCCGCTTCTTTACCAAATGGGAACTCATCTTTATTCCTTTTGTTGGGCAAGCCTTTAAGATTTTGGGTTTCCCAATGATGAAACGTCACTCAAAGGAACAAGTGGCTAAAAACCCAGAACTGAAACATCGCGATATGTTAGAAGCACGTAAAGCCTGTGAACAGCTCTTAAGTCAGCCTTTTACACTACTCAATTATCTTGAAGGCACTCGCTTTACCGCAGAAAAACAAGCAAAACAGCAATCACCCTACCAAAACTTACTTAAGCCAAAAGCAGGTGGCTTGGCATTGGCTTTAAACATCTTAGGCGATAAGATTGATGCTTTGGTTGATATGACGATTGTCTATCCTGATGGTGCACCTGATTATGGTGATTTCTGGCTAGGCAATGTTTCACGTATTGCTGTGGATTTACGTAAAATAGAAATTCCAGATTGGGTACTGGGTGGAAATTATGAAGATGATCCAATCTACCGCGAACGCTTCCAACAATGGGTCGACCAAATTTGGACAGAGAAAGACCAACTGATTTCACAAATGAAATCTAAATATTATCAATAGTCTGATTAGGAATTGACTCACCACATGACTCAGCAGGACTCAAAACAAAACTCTAAATATAACCTTATAAATCCAAACAGTAAGTTTTTTAAACTGTTTCTGGTTTATGACATTTTCATGGTGTTTATTATTGTTTTTAATTTGTTCTGCTTAGGCATGAACTTTTTTTTAATGAGTAATATTGGCGAATGGTTTTTTAATACGATCCATTTAGCTAGTGTACTTGAATTCTATCGTAGCTATCTGCACCCTTGGGTGATTATCACCGAAGCATGGTTTATTATTTTTTTAATCACTGAACTTGCCGTGCGATGGGCAATTGCGATTGTGAATAAACACCATGCTCGTTGGTGGTTTTTTCCATTTATTCATTGGTATGAAATCTTAGCGATTATTCCCCATTTACGTTTTCTACGTTTATTCCGCGCAGGTATCATTGCCTATCGTTTACATGAACTAGGTTATAAAGTCGTTCCAGATAATATTCGAATTAAGGCACTTTTTTATTACAGTGTCGTTATGGAAGAATTGTCAGATCGTGTGGTGATTACAGTTGTAGATGGCGTCCGACAGGAGCTAGAAACCAGTTCAAGTCATAAAGATATTATTCATGAGTTAGTGGATCATCATCGTCAATTATTTACCGTTGCCCTTTCTTCTATATTGCAAGAATCTTTAGCAAAAACGTTACAAGCACAACAACCGATCATTACGCAAAAAGTAGGAATTATTGTTAATCAAGCCATTGAAGATACGCCTGAGCTAACTCAATTATTACGTCTAATCCCAATCGTAGGTGGGCGAATTGAACAGCAAATTCAAAGTATAGGGCAACGTTTGGGTGAAAATATCAGTGCAGGTTTAATTGAGCCGTTTACTAACGGATCTGTAAATCAACCCAATCAGAATTATTTATTTATTGCAGAAAAAGTCAGTGAATTGAATATTGATAATAAATACTTAGAAGAATTGGTCGAATCAGTGGTATTTGAAAGTCTTGCAGCCATACGAAAACAAGTCAAAGTCAAACAATGGCAGCAAACTTTACGTGAATATGATCAATTGGATAAAAAAGCAGAATGATTACAAGAAAATTTACCAATCTAGCTAGAGAATTCCTGTAATTTGTTCTAGCATTTGCTTTTATTTACAACATGCTTTAACACAATAGAGTGCTTAAAAAAGCCCTTAAGGATAAATTATGGCTGATATACGGATTACGGGCAGAATGGTGAATTTTAGTCGATTAACATTCGACACAAATGACCATAATGCGATCCGCCAGCAACTTACAAGCACCCTCAATGAAGGTTCTTATCTTGGAACATTAGTCATTATTGACAGTACCGTTGAACAAGAGCTGATTGCCTTAATTCAATTGCTGATTGATCTTGGGTTACAGCCAATGGCGGTAATTGATGGAATTTTAGGTGATGAAGCTCGGGCGATTCAATTTCCTGTACTGCCTGCTGATCAACCTTTACAGCGTATCAAAGCATCAAAAGAGCAAGTCGTTGCTCAAGCACCTGAAAAAAATACTGAAACTCAAGAAATACAAACACCACAAAAACAAACACCGACTACGCATATCACCTCGTATCATGATGAGATTTTGCGTACTGGACAATGTTTGGTACAGGAGCAAGGTGATATTATCTTGAATGCGGGTATGAATAGTGGCTCTGAAGTCATTGCGTCTGGAAATATTCACATTTATGGCAATGCTCGTGGTAGAGTCATTGCAGGCGCAGGTGGGCACACTTCAGCTCGAATTTTTTGTCATTCACTAGAAGCAGAGTTAATCTCGATCGCAGGGACATATTGCGTCGCAGATGATATTCCTAAAGATATGATCAAAAAACCCGTACATATTTATTTAAATAACAAGCAAGAGCTTGAATTTGAAGCCTTACAGTTTTAATTTAACTTGTTAAACACCCAAAAAGCCCTTTTAGGGCCGTATGACCATAAATAGGAGTGGATTCGGTGGCCAAAATTGTTGTCGTAACGTCAGGCAAAGGTGGTGTAGGTAAAACTACAACAAGCGCATCTTTTGCAACAGGTTTAGCCCTACGTGGTCATAAAACTGTTGTGATTGATTTCGATGTAGGTTTACGTAATCTCGATTTGATCATGGGCTGTGAACGCCGTGTCGTTTATGACTTTGTCAATGTCATCAATAATGAAGCTCGCTTACAACAAGCCCTGATTCGTGATAAAGAAATCGAAAACCTATACATTCTTCCAGCATCTCAAACACGTGATAAAGACGCTTTGAGCGATGAAGGTGTTGCACGTGTCATTGATGAACTATCTCAAGAGTTTGATTACATCATCTGTGACTCACCTGCGGGTATTGAGCGTGGCGCGATCTTGGCAATGTATCATGCTGATGAAGCAATCATTGTGACAAACCCAGAAATTTCATCAGTACGTGACTCTGACCGTATTATTGGTATGCTTGATAGTAAAACTAAAAAAGTTGAACACAACGAAGGCCGTATCCGTAAACATCTCTGTATCACACGTTTCAACCCTGAACGTGCTGACAAACAAGAAATGTTAACGATTGATGATATTTCAAAAGATATTTTACGTGTTCCGACTTTGGGTGTTATTCCTGAGTGTCCAAGCGTACTTCAAGCATCGAACGAAGGTAAGCCCGTAATTCTTTATGATCAAACTAAAGCTGGGCAAGCCTATGATGATTTAGTCGCTCGTTTCCTAGGCGAAGATCGTCCTTATCGACACATTGCAGTACAGCCAAAAGGTTGGTTAGCTAGACTATTTGGAGCGTAATTATGGCTGGATTCTGGAGTAAACTTTTTAGCAGTGATGAAAAACCATCAAGTGCACAAACTGCCAAAGATCGCTTAAAAGTTATTGTTGCATCTGAACAAGGTTTAGGTCGTCGCTTAAGCCAAGACAAAATTGACCAAATGAAAAAAGAAATCATGCAAGTGGTCAGTCGTTACGTTCGTGGTGTAGATGAACAGCACATTCAAATGCAAGTTCGTTCAGAAGCAAATATCGAAATGTTAGAAATGAATATCAATTTACCTGAAGATCGATAGCAGTTTTTTCATTAGCGATTTTTCGCAAATAAAGGCAAAATACATTGCGACTGAACAAGGCCATGCTTTGTTAATTATTCAGTCCCGTATTTTGCCTTTATTATTTTAAGACTGAGGAGATTGTCATGGCATTATCACAGCCAGCAACTTTCAATGAAGAATGGTCAGATGAGCGTGTTTTTGCCTACCTCAACCAACTTCCACCAGCAGATGTCAATGCTGACTTCCATGTGCTCTATCATGCTTTCAAACATATGCGTCCCTTCGACTATGAGCGCTTGATCACCAAATTTTTAGCTGATGGTCGTGATTTAAATGCGACTAATCCTGAAGGACAGCGTATTCATGACGTGATCGCTCAATTTCCACGTCAAAAAGACGGCTTCTTAGAAGTATTAGCAAAATTTGCTTAAGATAAAAAAGCCTGCTTAAAGCAGGCTTTTTTATCTCTTTATTTTATCGACTACCAATCAAATAAACGCCCAGTAAGGTAAAAATCCCACCAGAAATACCATCAATCCATTTTGCAAAATTTTGATATGCTGTTCTGAATGTAGGCAATGAGAATACAAACGCTACCACCAAGAACCACAGCAAGGTCTCTATCGTAATAATAATAAAAAGCAAAGAGTGATGCTGATCAAATAAAGGATTGGCTAAGAATAATGAAAATACACTGCCAAAATAAATCACTGCTTTAGGATTCGATAAGTTAGTGAGTAAACCTTTCATAAAAAATAAATAAGGCGACTGAGGTAATACTATCTGTTTGATACTTTGCTCACTTTTTGAAAAAGCTGAACGAAGCATTTGGTATCCCAACCAACATAAATATAAACCACCAGCGACTAAAAGGCCTTGTTTTAGCCAAGCCATCTTTTCAAAAATAATATTCAGTCCCATCAATGCTAAAAGTGACCAAACCATTGCCCCCAAGCAAATACCAAATGCAACCAATACCGCATCCTTACGAGAACGGCTGACAGCAGTTTGAGAGACTAAGAAGAAATCAGGCCCTGGAGTGATAAGCGCACAAAAATGAATAAAAATGAGTGTACATAATGCAACAAACATGGCTCACCCTTTAGCTTGTATTTTTAAACAATAAGCTTAAATAAAAAACGTGATTATTACCATATAAAATTGATAAACCTATAACAATAAAGCCCCTAAAGAGGGGCTTTATTAGTGGAATATTCTTATTAAACGAGAATATCACGTTTGCCGTTAGCTCCCATTGAACTTACGATCCCGTTCTCTTCCATTTGATCAATAATTCGTGCAGCTCGGTTATACCCCAAACTAAATTTACGTTGTAACGATGATGTTGAAGCCTTGCGCGTTTCAAGTACAAAAGAAACACACTGATCATAAAGTGCATCACGATTAGGATCACCATCACCATCTTCAAAACCACGTGAGGTTGGTTCTTCATCAAATGGGGTTAAGATTTCATCAACATAATCAGGCTCACCACGTTCACGCCAAGCGTCACAGATGCGGTTCACCTCATCATCACTAATAAACGCACCATGCACACGCTCAGGTTCGATTTTACCTGGCCCTAAGAATAGCATGTCACCGTGCCCTAATAGATCTTCTGCCCCGCCTGCATCAAGGATTGTTCGAGAGTCAATTTTACTATTTACACGTAATGCAACACGTGTTGGGATATTCGCTTTAATCAAACCTGTGATGACATCAACTGAAGGACGTTGTGTTGCAAGTAGTAAATGAATACCTGCTGCACGAGATTTCTGTGCAAGCCGAGTAATCATCTCCTCAGCTTTTTTACCAACCTGCATAATCATGTCAGCGAATTCATCTGCAACAATCACAATCGATGGTAAAGGAGCTAATCGCGGTGCACGCTCCCCTACAACTGAATCACTAGCTTTCCAAGTTGGATCAATCAAATCTTCACCATTGGCAATCGCTTCTTCCACTTTGCGGTTATAGTCAGCCAATTTACGAATTTTTAGAAAAGACATTAGCTTATAACGACGTTCCATTTCATTTACACACCAATTCAATGCGCTTACAGCATCTTTCATATCAGTAACAACAGGTGTTAATAAATGTGGAATATCATTGTAGTTAGCTAATTCAAGCTGTTTTGGGTCGATTAGAATTAAACGCAATTGATCAGGCGTGTATTTTAACAACATCGATAAAATCATTGAGTTAACAGCTACTGACTTACCAGAACCAGTTGTTCCCGCAACTAACATATGTGGTGCTTTACCCAAATCAGTAATCACAGGATTACCTGAAATGTCTTTACCCATCGCCATCGAAAGTAAACCCGCTGGGTCTTCAAATGCAGGTGTCTTTAACAACTCAATCAGTCGAACCATTTCGCGGCTGCTATTTGGGACTTCAATGCCGATATAAGGTTTTCCAGCAATCACCTCAACCACACGAACAGATGCCATTGACATTGAACGTGCTAAGTCACGCGAAATATTGGTCACTTTAGATGCTTTTACACCCGGTGCAAGATCTAGTTCAAAACGTGTCACGACAGGCCCAGGTTGAGCCTCCACTACTTGAGCTTTGACGTTAAACTCTTGTAATTTAATTTCTAGCAGTTCAGACAAACGAGCTAATTGTTCAGCTGTAAAGTTCACCTTTTTATTCGGATCTACTTCGTCCAATAATTCTAAACCTGGCAAAGTTGGTAAATCACGACGTTTTTGAGCCACTTGCATCGCACGAGACATCGGCCGACCAAAAGAATCTGTTAACGGCGCATCTAAATCAAAATCATCTTCGATATCAAAATTTTCTTCAACTTTACCAGCAGTTTCTTGCCATGCTTCAATAAATGCTTCTTTTGATAAACTCTCTTTAGGCGTTTCAATCTCAATAGCTGCTTTTACAAAAGCCGAAGACTGCGCATAGCTCGGAGTTTGCAATACAGATTGCTGTTGTTTGTCTTCAATGAACAAATCTTCAAATTCATCAAAGCCTTCATCCAAAATACTTTGCTTATCGTCAGCGATCATATTTTTGATCGTATGATGCGACTGAACTACCGTTGCTTGCGGTACAGATTGAACGTCTATTGAATCTAACTCAATATCAAAGTCAATTTCATCACTTTCATTTCTAGCCGTTGATCGCGGTTCTTGAATAAATGGCTTATGTACATCCGTAGCCGTTTTACTATTAGGAACAGCAGCCAATAATTCATCAAATATTTGGTCATCATTCCAATCGACTGGACTCTGATGAGGACGTTGCTCTACAGAAGAAACTTCCGTTGCTGCGTGTACATATTGAGATGAAGGATTTATAGCATCATCTGCCGCTCGCAAAAGTGCATCAATTTCTTGTTTATGGCTCGCATCATCATGCTGTAATGCACGCCATACTTCACCTGTTTGAATTAAACGCTGACTATCGGCTGCAAGTTGATGTGCTTGTTTTAAAGTTTGCTCAAAGTCTTCTGTTGATAATACTTCTTGTGACTGAACACTTTGCTGCTCTTTGGCAACAACATCAGCAAATAGTTTTTCGGCTAATAATTGATGATGTGCATTGTCTGTCGATGCTGTTTTAGCTGCAATGCTGTGCTGTGTACTTTGGGCTGTATCATTCGCCTCTACAATATTTGAATCCGCCGCTTGGAGTGGAGCTTTTTGCTTTATAGTTGGTGTTTCTGTTGCGGCTAATTGTTCAGTCAAATCATAAGCAGATTCGTGTTGAGGTATATTTTTATAGAACAAATCTTGTAAATATGCTGGCGTATTTTTTAATGTTGCCCAAGTTTTATTCCATTGAATACCAAAAGCTAAAGTGAATAATAAAATACTGAAAGCAAATAAAAAAAATGTTGCACCATAAATGGTTAAAAGCTGAGAAAGGCTCTGACCCAACTCATAACCAATAATACCACCCGCTGCATTTTCTAACGTATCGGCTGGCGTGTTCCAATGTAAATACAACAAGCTCGATAACGATAAAATCAGGAAAAACTGGGCCGCATAACGAAACGGGCGATTAAGGAAGCTTCTTGGCCACCAAACCTGAATCGCTTCCATAAACAGGAACAACGGAATCAGCAAACTGGCCCACCCTAAAAAACCGAATAACAAGTCTGCAATCCAAGCACCTGCAACACCACTTGCATTTGAGACCTGTTGCGTATCACTGGAAATATGCATCCAACCTGGATCAAAAGGTGTGTAGGTTACTGTGGCAAGAAATAGATAAATGCCAAAAGAAATCAAAAATAATGTCATTAAAAAGCGTTGTGCATAAACACTTGACACCGCAGCCATATACAGTCCTGTAACCCAATTTGTTATTTGTAGGTATCGATTAAGGTCTAACTGACCTTGATCAATAAGTTTTATATTATGCACTCGTTCTTACAAAAAAGATGCACGATTGTTTACTGTTGTTGTTAACATCCATTGTTGTTGCAAACATTGATGAAATATCAGTAAATGCTCTCCATGATATAGCTCAATTCGATTAAGTATATCAATATTATCCAACCCACTCCCCTGTGGATTCACGTATAATTTTAAAAGTTTCAATATAAAAAGGATGTTCTTTAATGAGCGCTCGTCACTCACGGTTAATTATTTTGGGTTCTGGTCCTGCAGGTTATAGCGCGGCAGTTTATGCAGCGCGTGCCAACCTTAAACCGACACTGATTGCAGGCTTACAATTAGGTGGTCAATTAACAACGACCACTGAAGTTGATAACTGGCCTGGTGACCCTGAAGGATTAACTGGTCCTGTGTTAATGGAGCGTATGCAAGCTCATGCAGAACGTTTCGGTACAGAAATTGTCTATGATCACATCAACGAAGTAGACCTTAAAACGCGTCCATTTGTGTTAAAAGGTGATATGGAAGAGTACACTTGCGATGCGCTTATTATTGCTACAGGCGCAACAGCACAATATTTAGGTCTTGAATCTGAAGCTGCATTTATGGGTCAAGGTGTAAGTGCTTGTGCGACTTGTGATGGTTTCTTCTATAAAAACCAAAATGTGATGGTTGTAGGCGGTGGTAATACGGCTGTTGAGGAAGCGCTTTATTTATCGAATATCGCTGCTCACGTTACTTTGGTTCATCGCCGCGATAGCTTGCGTTCTGAAAAGATCTTACAAGATCATCTCTTTGCAAAAGAGAAAGAAGGTAAGATCAGTATTATTTGGAATCATCAAGTAAATGAAGTTCTAGGTGATAAAACAGGTGTAACCTCTGTTCGCATTCAGTCTACACAAGATGAAACAACACAAGATATTCAAGTACAAGGTCTCTTTGTTGCAATTGGACATAAACCGAATACAGGAATGTTTGATGGTCAATTAAACCTACGTGATGGTTATATTCAGGTGCAGAGTGGAACTGCTGGTAATGCTACAGCCGCTTCTATTGAAGGCGTATTTGCCGCAGGTGACGTGGCGGATAGCGTTTATCGCCAAGCCATTACTTCGGCAGGTTCAGGCTGTATGGCTGCTTTGGATGCTGAAAAATATCTCGACAATTTGAAGTAATCTCTATATTCCCTTGCGTTGACAATTTAGAATAGATTGTCAACGCGCTCTAGTTGCGTTAATTTAGAATCATTCTTATTCACTTTAGCAACTATGCAAGTGCTGCCTTTATCAAAATATATTTTCCCAGATCCTATTGAAGCCGATCCAGAAGGACATGGCTTTATTTGTATTGGCGCAGACTTATCACCTGCTACATTATTTGAGGCCTATACACATGGTCTCTTCCCTTGGTTTAACGAAGATGAACCAATTTGTTGGTGGAGTCCTGAGCCACGCTGCATTATTCAGCCACATGCATATAAACCCAGTAAATCATTAATTCGAAATATGAAAAAACATGATTATCGAATTACAGTGAATCATGCTTTTGAAGATGTAATACGCTCATGTTCACTCCCCCGTAGCTATACTGATGAAACCTGGATAAGTGAAGATATAATAGAAGGCTATTGTTCTCTATTTAAGGCGGGTTATGCCTACAGCATTGAGGTCTGGCAACAAGAAAAATTAGTTGGTGGACTATATGGCGTAACGATAGGTAAAGGCTGTTTTGGTGAGTCCATGTTTAGCACCGAAACTGATGTGTCCAAGATGGCTTTCTACACCCTGATGCTGATTGGAGAGGAAAATCAGTTGCCCTGGATTGACTGCCAACTGGTTAACGATCATCTCCTAAGTCTGGGAGCCAGTACAATTTCTCGCCAGACATATCTAAAATCGTTACAAGATGTAATTATTGCCCCCTCTATCAATTGGAAAAGTTATCAAGAACGTGTATTTTCAAGTAAAACAATAGCAGTTTTTGCAAAATTAGACGGTTAATGGATTAACACCTTGGAGGGAGATTAATGAAATCATACCAACCCAAGTCCCTTTTAAATGACTTACAGTACTATATAACACCGCCACACGACTGCAGTTATCTCGATAACAAATCAGCTCGAATGGTATTTTTAGATCCAATTCACCGTATTGATGTGGTGACATTGTCTGAACTTTCGCGTGTCGGTTTTCGACGTAGTGGCGATTTTGTCTATCGACCAGAATGCCATTTATGTCGCCAATGTTTGTCTTGTCGCGTTCCAATTCAAGAATTTAAAATGAATAGTAGCCAGAAGAAGGCATGGAAACGTAATCAAGATTTAAAAATGAGTATTTTGCCAACTTCGCAAGCCACTCAACAGCATTATGATTTGTATGAGCGTTATATTAACGAGCGTCATGCAGATGGCGATATGTATCCAGCAACATTAGATCAGTTTGAAAAATTCCTCGTTCACAGTTGTACAGAAAGTTTTTTCATTGAACTTTGGGATGATCAGAAACTTATTGCCGTTTCTACTTGTGACTTACTAGATGATGGTCTCTCTGCTGTATATACTTTTTTTGACCCTCAAGAACAACGTCGTTCACTTGGTGTTTTTGCGATTCTTAAACAAATTGAATATGTCAGCACTTTAAATTTAGATTACTTATATTTAGGGTATTGGGTGCCTCACTCAGCTAAAATGAACTATAAATCACAATATACGCCACTGGAATTATTATTAGATGGACAATGGCGTCGTCTTAACCGCCCACTCTCAGAAAAAGAGATTCATCAACTTGGAAATTCATTAATGACAACACTACCATCGGAGTGGGATAACTTAATTATTAAATAAAGCAGCAAAATCATCAGTGCATGTTTTGACCATAATCACAGCATGCTCTTTTGTACCATCTAAATTTGGATAATAATTTTTGCGTAAGTCTATTTGATGAAAATCCGTTTTTTCATACAAACGGATTGCAGCAAGATTGCTTTCACGTACTTCTAAAAAAATTTGGATTGGATTATTTTTTAAAAGTTGAATGGAATAATCTAACAACTCGTATCCAAGACCTTTGCCCTGTTGGCTTGGATGAATCGCCATCAGTAATAAATTGGCCTCGTCTAGAACAGGCTGCAAAATACAGAACCCAACAACCTGATTCGACTGCTCATAGACCGTGCACTGATAGGAAGCTAAAGACTCTTGAAATTGTTGCTTCGACCAAGGATGTGTTTGTACTAAACGTTCAATTGCAACAACACTGTCTAAATCGCTCTCTTGCATCAATCGGATCACAGACTTTTACCCTATAAAATACTGATGCAGATTATCAGCAATTTAATACAAAATTTGAATAAGAAAATGGGCAATTTTAATTGCCCATTTTAGTTAACTCATATTAAAGCCTAATTCAGCACGCCATTTATTCAATAATGCTGTTGTATCATCATCATTCGGATGAAATTTTGGTCTTAAAAATGCCAGTAACTTTGGAATTTGACGTGTCATAAAACCTTTATAGCCATACATGAACTTGAGCATATATTTGGTATCTCGCCATGTAAGTCTGCCATCAGTTTTTAAAAGAGTCGCAGTGAAATATGACTGGGTAATAAAAATTAAACCCATTGCAATCACTAAAGCTAATGAACGCATAAAATACGCTTTAAATCCTTGCCCATACATCGCTTCATAAACGTCAAATGCCACCGCTTTATGCTCATTTTCTTCAACTGCATGCCACATCCATAAATGGTACATGGTCTCATCCATAAACATGGATTGAATATCTGGGTTAGACAATAGTTCTTCAGCAATCGTTGATGTAAAATGCTCCAAGGCACAAGTACCCGTTAAACCAATCATCTCTTTTGTAAAACCAAATGGTTTTAATAATTTAGTACTTATAGCAACGCCATACTGAATCACTTTACCTGTTTGTGCCTCCAATTTGCGCACATCATAACCATAAGCTTGCGCAGCTGCATTAAAGGCCAAGTGTTCCTTTGAATGCATTGCCTCTTGTCCAATAAAAGCACTAATTTCTTTTTGTAATCGAGGATCAGCAACTTTTGGATCATTTCTAACTGCACGGGTACTATTCACAAAAAATTGTTCACCTTCAGGAAATAGCGCTGATAAAGCAGTCATAAAATGCGTGAGTGCAGCATCACCATTTGCCCAATATCGAGGCACATCACCAAACTCAAAATCCATTCGACGTACAGGGAAACTAGCGCCAGCGCGGTTTGAAATATTGACCTTAGCATTCATACCTTATTCTCCTAGCCAATGGATATATTTGATTAAAAATTATCTATGCTTTATTTATACGCTTCTTTGAACGCATTAAATAAGTGCAGATAAGGTCAGAAAAGCATCATTTTAGGACATGTCAGTATGATTTTAAAAAGTCTATTCAATGTAATATTCAAAATAAAAAAAGAGCAATTTTATTGCTCTTTTTACATAGGTTTAGCTAATAGATCTTTTAATTTAAAAACCTAATTTTGCCTTCCAATCTTTAAGTAATTGTACGGTATCTAAATCATTTGGATGAAAACGCGGTCTAAAGTAAGCCAACATTTCACCTGCCATACCTGTAATAATCCCTTTTGATGGACTATAAGCATATTTGTAAATCATGCCTAATTCTTTCAGATTTAGTTTTTTATCTTGTTGAAGTAGACGTAAGGTAAAATAAGATTGAAGAATAAAAATTAAAGCCATAGCAAATACAAGTGCTGTAGTACGTAAACTATATGCTTTCAATCCAGTTCCAAATACTGACTCATAGACATCGTAAGCCACTGCTTTATGTTCATTTTCTTCAACTGCATGCCAGAACCACATATATGACATAGTCTCATCTGTCATTAAATTTTGGATATGTTTATTGCGTAATAATTCAGAAGCAATCGTTGCAGTAAAATGTTCTAATGCTGTTGTTGCCGTTAAATCAACCATCTCTCTGGTCATACCAAACGGTTTTACGATTTTTGAAAAATTCTTAAGCGCAAATTGGATATAACGTCCCGTAATCTGCTCTAAAGATCTAACATCATGACCATACTTTTGTGCAGAAGCATTAAAATTTACATGCTCTTGAGTGTGCATAGCTTCTTGACCAATAAAAGCACTGATTTCTTTTTGTAGTTCTGCATTATCTTTAATAGTTGGGTGATAACGCACAGCACGAACTGAATCAATAAATAATTTCTCGCCATCTGGGAATAATGCAGACAAACCAGTCATGAAATGAGTTAAGCCAGCCGAACCATCCATCCAATATTCTGGTACTTGATCAAAATCAAAATTCATACGACGTACTGGGAAACTTGCGCCTGCACGATTTGAAATATTTACCTTAGCATTCATGCTGCTGACTCCTTTTAAATGGAAAATTTCCATTTAGTACTTTTGTTCATTTTCTTGTGTTTTATATTACGGTTTTATTGCGATGAATTAAGTGCAGTTTAGGACAGCAAGGTATCAGTTTAGGACACAATTAAGGATAGATTATCGAACAATAGACATAAAAAAACACCCCAAAGGGGTGTTTTTTTATCACTCTAAGCGATTATGCAGTTACTTTAGCAACAACACCAGCACCTACAGTACGACCACCTTCACGGATCGCAAAACGTAGACCTGGGT
>NZ_NHRQ01000010.1:0-95493 GCF_002165335.1 Acinetobacter sp. WCHA29 | reverse complement strand
TGCTGGCATATACAATTTAGATTGGGTGAAAGATAAACAATTAAATTGATTGAAAAATGATTTATGAAGGAAGTCTATTATTTAAATATTAAATTCAGAAAAATATATATCACTAATTCAATAAAATTTGACATTTCCACCATCAGGAAAAACTACAAAAGTATCATTTATTTACTTTTACCAAAATTAAACTATTTTTCTAATAATCATATATTTAT
Organism: Acinetobacter sp. WCHA29; assembly: GCF_002165335.1. NCBI lineage: Bacteria > Pseudomonadati > Pseudomonadota > Gammaproteobacteria > Moraxellales > Moraxellaceae > Acinetobacter > Acinetobacter sp. WCHA29. Next base: position 95,275 of record NZ_NHRQ01000010.1, on the reverse strand, counting down.
ACCCACAAGTACAAAATAGAACACTATAACAGAACCCAAATTATTGTTATGATTGCTAAAATTTTCGGCGAGTGCTTTTGGTTTTATACATATTCTTTTATATATGAATAAGAATATGAAATTTAACTCGAAAAGTATCAGCTAATCTCGATTTGATATGAAAATTATTGAACCAGTATGCTTAAGTCAAATTCTTAAGATCAATGTTCTTAATTTTATGTTGTTGCAAATGATTCGATCAGTCGCCTGTTCATAACATTAAATTTTGAACCGACTCACCTCTTTGTAACAAGAACCCTATAGCTCTTAAGTAATGCATTAGCGGATTATTTACTAAGCATTATTCCGATTAGGATTTATACATGAAAAAGCTGATTAGCCTTTTTTTAAGTGTATCGGTGTTATTACTTGCAGCATGCAGTAAACAGCCTGATACCGCATCTACTGAGCAAAAAGCAAATGCTAGTGGATTACAAACTGTTGTTGTGGCATCTACTGGCTCAGATGCTGATATTTGGCGTTATATTGCGACATTGCCTGAAACTAAAGCAGTAGGTATTAAACTTGAAGTCAAAAACTTTACTGACTATGTTGCAATGAATACAGCTGTTGCTAATAAAGAAGTTGATATTAATGCCTTCCAATCTTACGCTTACCTTGTTGCTTTTAATGCGGCAAATAAAGATAAGATTGCACCTGTTTCAACGACTTATTTAGAGCCTATGGGTATTTACTCAAGCAAAGTCAAAAAAGTTGAAGAATTTGCTCAAGGCGCAACCATTGCAATCCCAAATGACGGCGCAAATGAATCACGTGCATTGTTACTTTTACAAAGCGCAGGTTTAATCAAATTAAAAGCTGATTTCGATCCTGTGAAAGGCACGCCTGCCGACATCATTGAAAACAGCAAGAAAATTGTGATCCAGCCAATTCAGATGGCCACTGCTGTACGTGTAAAAGACGAGGTTGATGCAATCCTGCTAGGTAACACTCTTGCAATGGAAGGTGGCCTGAACGTTCTTAAAGATGCTATTTTCTATGAACCAATCGACCAAACTACCAAGTTGAATGTAAATGTTTTGGCAACTGCTGAATCACGTAAAGATGATGCCGTATTGCAAAAAGTCGGCGCGCTTTATCATACTGAAGCAGTCAAACAATATGTACAGGAGCATTTTGCTGGAACTAAAGTTGATGTAAACAAGCCAACAAGCTATCTCACAGAAGCAAATCCGTAATATAATCGTAGGGTCTGTTGACATTTTACCTTGTGAGCTATAGCTCTCATTGCATGGCTAAAATATCAACAAGCCCTAAATAAAACAGGCAAAATAATTTTGCCTGTTTTTTCTTTTTTGCTTAGTATTGACGAATATGATCCAATTTAAAAACATTTCGAAACACTATCAATTGAAAGGTCAAACGATCAACGCACTGGATCAAATTAATTTAGAGATCCCAGAAGGCAGCATCTTCGGCATTATTGGTTATAGTGGTGCAGGTAAAAGTACGTTGATTCGTTTGATTAATTTGCTTGAACGCCCAACGCAGGGGCAGGTAATTATCAATCAGAAAGACTTTACTGCAATGGATGCGCGTACGCTTCGTCAAGAACGTGCAAATATCGGCATGATCTTTCAACATTTCAATTTACTGCAAACTAAAACAGTATCTGAAAATATTGAAATGCCACTCAAATTATTGGGGCATAACAAAGCTGATCGTGAAAAGCGCCTAGCAGAACTATTAGATTTCATCGATCTCAAGCACAAGAAAGATGCCTATCCTGATGAACTTTCAGGAGGACAAAAACAACGTGTAGGTATCGCCCGCGCGCTTGCAAACCATCCCAAAATTTTACTGTGTGATGAAGCAACCTCTGCACTTGACCCTCAGACCACACAATCCGTTTTAGCGCTATTAAAAAAGATTAATAAAGAACAAAAGATTACCATTGTGATGGTCACCCATGAAATGGATGTAATTGAGTCAGTCTGTGACTATGTTGCAGTCATGGAAGCAGGTCATGTGATTGAAACAGGCCCCACCCTCAATATTTTTAGTCAACCCCAGCATTCGACTACAAAGACCTTCATTCAAACAGTTTTGCAACAACAGTTACCAATTAATATCCTCAATAACCTTGAACATAAACATCACAATAGTATTTATAGTCTGCAATTCTTGGGGACATCTGCTCAAGAAACCGTCATTCAAGCTGTGATTAAGCAATTTGATTTGAGCCTAAATATTCTTTTTGCCAACATGACTGAAATCAATGGCACTGTGATTGGACAGATGTTTATTCAACTTTTGGGTGATTCAGCGACTATTCAAGACGCTATTAAGTTTCTTGAGCAACAAGGCGTGAAAGTTGAACAATCAGGAGTAAGCCAATGAGAGATTTAATCGTACAGTGGCTTACTGAAGCTTCTGCGCCGTTTTGGCACAGTTCCCTTTCAATTGATCAATTCGTTACGGCATTACAAGAAACCTTTCAAATGGTTTTTTTCTCATTGCTTTTTGGTTGTATTTGGGGATTGATTCAAGGTGTAACTTTAGTTGTCACTCGCACAGGTGGTATCTTACAAAACCGAGCGATCTATTATTTTCTCAACCCAATTGTAAATGCACTACGTTCTTTACCATTTATCATCTTACTTATTGCAGTTATTCCATTAACTAAATTATTAGTTGGAACTTCGATTGGTACTTGGGCTGCGATTGTTCCCCTCACCATTTATGTAGGTCCGTATTTAGGGCGATTGATTGAAACTTCATTACTTGAAGTGAATGAGGGTATTATTGAATCAGCTCAAGCTATGGGTGCCTCACCTTGGCAGATCATTTTTAAATTTATTATCCCCGAAGCACGTAGCTCATTAATTTTGAACCTGACCACAGGGACGATTTCCTTAATTGGTGCAACTGCAATGGCTGGCGCAGTTGGTGCAGGAGGTATCGGTGATTTAGCTATTTCCTATGGTTATCAACGTTTTGATACCAGTGTTGTTATTTTAACCGTGATTGTACTGCTAATTTTAGTTCAACTGGTTCAATCATTTGGTGATTGGTTAGCAAAATTACGCTAATCACAGCAACAGACAAAGCTCTCATTTTGAGGGCTTTTTTTGTACCTTTCTATTTTAAGGAAAGTAAATTTCATTTGCAGCTTTGAATGTATTAACATGTAAAGGCACTAAATCATCAAGTGCCTGATAGCCGCCTGCCAATACAAACAGCATCGGGATTTTCATCCTCTTTGCCATATCAAACACCAGACGGTCACGTTCAAACAGCAACTCTGTGGTCAACCATTTCGATCCATATTTATCATGTTGATGGCAGTCCATACCTGCCTGATAAATAATGAGGTCAGCCTCCCAACGTGAAGCATATTGAAATGCCTCAAAAATCGCTTCCCGATATAAATCAAAGTTGCCCTGCTTGGGATGAATATAACGGGTCAGGCTACGCTCCCCTGCCTTGCAACCAAAACGAATCCCAAAAATTCCGAAATTGACCAGATTGGTGAGTCTATTGGTAAATATTGCCGTTCCATCTCCGCCATGCTGATCACAGTCCAGCACAAAGATACGTTTTTCAGGATTTTGTTTAGCAACCAAAGCCAAACCATTAAAGGTACAATATGCCGCACCAGATTCATAACTCGCATGATGAAAACCTTGTGCAATATTTGCAGCAATTCCTTCTTTCAATGCGATCTTAGCTCCTAAAAGCTGCCCTGCTTGCACCGACAGGATGGCATCCCGTAATTGCTCATTCCACGGTTTAAAGCCCTGTATGGTTGCAAATGCGGACTCACCTGCCAGAAAGGCCTCCACATACTGCGGATTATGGAGTTTCTTTAAAATTTCAACATCAATCAAACCTGGATCAATCAGTTCAACCATTTTATGCTTACGCAACACATCCGCAACTGCGGTGAGTTTTTCCATGCTATTGGTATGCGTTTGGGCATAATAGCGTGGAGAGTAACAGGCTTTTAGCATGGATGTCCTACCTAAATTTGATCCTGGGCAATTTCCATCAGTTGACTCAATTCAGTCGTATCAGGTCGAAATAATCCATTATCTACCTGCTGTTTAAAGTGATAGTTAAATGCACGGGCACGGTTTTTAGGTGACACCGCCAAAGTAGTCAAACGCAAAAACCAGAACCCATTCATTTCAGAAATCGGAATCACATAACCTTTATATTGTTTATTTTTATGTTTTTCCAGTTGCTCAATGTCATAGTTTGCAGAAAACAGGCTACCTGCGGGTAAACGCACCCCATTCATCCTCAATGGCACAAGACTGATACAAGAGTGATTATCCCCCATATTCAGTTTCTCCATCATGATGGGTAAACCTTTATCATCCACAAAAATATTAATTTCACCTTGTCGCAATAAACAATGATGTGCAATTCGCAAGAAAAATTTTTCTGCCATCGGACATGAGCCAACCTTCGGCTTTTCCTCTAGAGAATGACACTCAATCATTTCAATTTGATCAATTGTTTGTGGAAGAATAATATCTGCAAGTAATTGGCAAATTAAAATGCTTTCTTCAAGCTCTGCATATTGATGGATTTTTCTAAGCTTCGCTTGAAAATCAACTTCTTGTTGCAAATTCTGAGTAAATGTATCTTGTGAATTAGAACGTTCTAAATATTGTTGCACATCAATATTAATATCCAAATTACGCCAAGTTTCCAACACTAAACCATATGAAGAACTTTGATTTAAAATGTTTTTCAAACCTTTAACCTCGTAGTCTTCAAAAATACGAAAATCTTGGAATCCCAACATATCACGTGGCTGTGAAACAAATTCAGCAATCACACGAGTGGCTTGAGTATAACCACAACCGCGACGTTCTGTTTGATGACTAAAATGCTCATTCAACATTTCTGTAAGTTTGGAAGACAAAGGATATAAATATTTTTTGAAGATAACAACAATTTCATGATCTACCAAATCAGTCATAATGCTCTCACTGTATTCTTATGATTTATTTTTCATTTCATCTTTAAATGTGTTACTTCGTTAAATATTGTTAAATCTAATTTTTAAACTATGTTAGCTTTAATTAAGTATTTTCACACCACCTAAGATGAATATAAACCATTAATTTATCAAAATTTTATATCATATTTATAGAAAAATTATAACTTGTCAACCTGAAAAATACCTGATAATTGAAGCTGTCATAATATGTCCTAAAAAGTCAACATTCTGTATCAATTCTTAGGTAAGCTTTTGCACTCTTATACATTTACACTTAAACTAACTGTGATTTGATTATTCAAATACTCTATTCATCAATAACCACATAAATCAGAGATTTAGGATTCGGCCATGCATTATAAAATTCATGCAATTGACGTAAAAAATGCCTTAAAAAACTATATTTGGTTATTAGAAGATACTCGTACGCAAGAAGTCGTAGCCGTTGACCCTACAGAAGCAGCACTTGTTACCGATTTTTGCGAACAACATCAACTTGAGTTGAAACAAATCTGGTTAACACATTGGCATCGAGATCATACTGATGGTGTACAAGGTCTATTGACTGAGCAAAATTCACCCGTTTTCGGTCCACGTGATGAACTCAGCAAAATTTCGTTTATATCGAATCCACTGCAACATAATGACCATTTTCACTTTAATGATTTAAAAGTTGAAATTATTGCAACACCAGGGCATACACTAGGTCATATTGTTTATTTTATTGAAGAAATAGACACGCTTTTCTCTGGTGACACATTATTTGCAATGGGCTGTGGGCGCCTATTTGAGGGTTCTGCTGAACAAATGTACCACTCATTAAATCGCTTAGCTGCGTTGCCAATACAAACCAAAGTTTATTGTACACATGAATATACGCTTGCAAATGCAGAGTTTGCATTAACAATTGAACCTCAGAATGTTGCATTACAAGAACGCATAAAGGAAGTCAAAGCATTGAGAGATGCTGAACAAATTACTCTGCCAAGTACAATTGAATTAGAGCTTGAAACAAATCCGTTCTTGCGCACAGAAAGTGTCGAAGATTTCGCAAGGATCAGAGCGCTTAAAGATCAGTTCTAATTTTAAAGTTCTACTTTTTAAAGGCTAAACTTTAGTTTTTAAAAAGTAGAAAGTGAAATGATTTTTTACATTTATTTTGGATCAAAACCCAATGCGAGAAAAAACAATACAAGTAAATTAAATCAATTATTTAAATAATTTTATCAGATAAAATTTAAGTTTAATTTCAGTTTCAATCAATCTAATTTTACATTGGTTACATGAAGAAAAATAAATATATGCAATCCCCCTTTAAAAATTTTTAGGTCACCCTTATTAATAAATACAGGTTAAAAGGAGTTCTGGAATGAAAAACAGAGTTGTGAAAGCAAAAAATTTATTGGCTTTTCGTATTTGGTTAGAAAAATTAGGATATTCAGTAAAAAGTTTAGCCGACAATAAAGGTTTTACCTTTAGTTTTAAAAAAGAATACGGTTTGGTCACGTGTGACTTATCTGGAAATGCCTTAGCCATGCAGCTTGGCGAAGAATTTGAAGATCATTTAAAAGCTTAATGCGATTCTTTTGTGCATACATAAGGATTTCAAAGGGATTTGGAATCCTTGTTCGTTCATTCAAAAAATTTAATCACTTATCCCAATCTAATTCTTCATTTTATAATCATCTCAAACAAAATAACATTGGAACTAAAGTCATTTCCAAGTATTATAATGCCCAGTCGAGGGATGCTGCGACGATTGATTAGCACTAAAAATCAATTTGCCAGGCTCGACGATCGGTTAGACGCTCGTGCTAACCAACAACGGCATCCGCGAACAGAATGATCCATACTATTTTTCTAGGAGATCCTGATGAACGCGGTTACTGCTTCATTTACAGATTATAAAGTCGCTGATATTTCTCTTGCTGACTACGGCCGTAAAGAAATCAAACTTGCCGAAGCAGAAATGCCAGCTTTGATTGGTTTACGTAAGCGTTATTCAGCAACTAAACCACTTGCTGGCGCAAAAATTTTGGGTTGTATTCATATGACAATCCAAACTGCAGTTTTAATCGAAACACTCGTAGAACTTGGCGCTGAAGTTCGTTGGACCTCTTGCAATATCTTCTCTACTCAAGATCACGCTGCTGCTGCTATCGCTGCTGCGGGTATTCCTGTGTTTGCTTGGAAAGGCGAAACTGAAGAAGAATACATGTGGTGTCTTGAACAACAAATCAATGTAAATGGCACACCTTGGGATGCCAACATGATTCTTGATGATGGTGGTGATTTAACGCTACTTGTTCACGAAAAATATCCTGAAGTGATTGCAAAAATCCATGGTGTAACAGAAGAAACAACAACAGGTGTTCAACGTCTGTATGAAATGTTACGTGATGGTACGTTAAAAGTTCCTGCAATCAACGTAAATGATTCCGTAACGAAATCTAAAAACGACAACAAATATGGTTGCCGCCATTCTCTAAATGATGCAATCAAACGTGGTACAGATATGTTGTTATCTGGTCGTCGTGCACTTGTAATCGGTTACGGTGACGTAGGTAAAGGTTCTGCACAATCACTTCGTCAAGAAGGTATGATTGTACGTGTCACTGAAATTGACCCAATCTGTGCAATGCAAGCATGTATGGACGGTTACGAAGTTGTATCTCCATACAAAAATGGTGTTCAAACAGGCAATAAAGAAGACATCAACCTTGATCTTCTTCAAAATACTGACCTTATCGTAACGACAACAGGTAACTACCACGTTTGTGATTCTGCAATGTTAGATAGCTTAAAAGCAGGTGCTGTAGTGTGTAACATCGGTCACTTTGATACAGAGATCGACACTGCATACTTACGTGGTTACAAGTGGGTTGAAGTTAAGCCTCAAGTTCACCAAGTGTATCGTTCAGAAAATGAAAATGATTACTTAATCCTTCTTTCTGAAGGGCGTTTAGTGAATCTTGGGAATGCAACAGGTCACCCATCACGTATTATGGATGGTTCTTTTGCTAACCAAGTGTTAGGTCAAATGCACTTGTTCGCTGAGAAATTTGCCGATCTTCCTGAAGATCAAAAAGCTGCGAAAATCCGTGTAGAACTGATTCCTAAGAAATTAGATGAAGAAGTTGCTGCTGCAATGGTTCTTGGCTTTGGTGGTGTACTCACCCAGTTAACGCAAGTACAAGCAGATTACCTCGGCGTTGCTGTGGAAGGTCCATTCAAATCTGACGCTTATAAATACTAAGAAAATCAGGGCAGACGTTTAAGGACTGCCCTTTTTTCTAAAATAATCTCTAAGCGATTAAAAAAGGATTTGAAATGACGAAACGTGTTCCTATTTCTTTTGAATTTTTCCCGCCGAAAACTGATGCTGGCGCTGAAAAGTTACGTATCGTTCACCAAGAACTACAGCGATTAAACCCAGAGTTTTTCTCCATTACTTATGGTGCTGGTGGTTCTACTCGTGAACGCACTTTAGCAGCCATTAATGATTTTAATGGCAAAGGTACGCCCGTCGCCCCTCACCTTTCTTGTATTGGCGATGATAAAGCTCGTATTGCTGAGCTCTTAGATTTATATAAATCACAAGGGATTGACCGCATCGTAGCATTGCGTGGTGATTTACCTTCAGGTCAAGTTGGTCTTGGCGAATTACCTTATGCTCAAGATCTTGTTCGCTTTATCCGTGAACATTCAGGTGATCATTTCCATATTGAAGTTGCTGCGTACCCTGAAATGCATCCGCAAGCTGATAGCTTTGATGGTGACATTCAACGTTTTGTTGAAAAAGTGAATGCAGGCGCGAACGCAGGTATTACCCAATTTTTCTTCAATCCAGATGCTTATTTCTATTTCATCGAACGTATTGCTAAAGCTGGTGTGGATATTCCCGTTGCACCAGGCATCATGCCAATTACCAATGCAAGTAATTTAATTCGCTTTGCGGATGGAACTGGTGCAGAAATTCCGCGTTGGATTCGCAAACAACTTGCTGCTTATGGTGATGATAGCGAAAGTATTAAAGCCTTCGGCCATGAAGTGATTGTTAAACTTTGCGAACGTTTGATCGTTGGTGGTGCGCCAACACTCCATTTTTATTCAATGAACCAAACAGAGCCAACTCGACAACTCGTTGTTGATCTTGGTTTAAACTAATTTGTACGAGCCTTACCCAGCATGAACCGTTTTTATATCGAAACAGAATTAAATACCGGCAATTCGATTGAATTAACAGAATCGGTATTTCATCACTGGGTACGGGTGCTTCGTGCAAAAGAGCTAGATCAAGCCATCTTTTTCAATGGAAAAGGTGGTGAATATATCGTAACACTTACTGAAATTAATAAGAAAAATGCTTTTGTTTCTATTGATCAATTCAACCCTATAGATCGAACAGCGCCTGCTAAAGTAATTTTAGGCCAAGTCATGAGCAAAGGCGATCGTATGGATTATGCGATTCAAAAAGCCACTGAACTTGGTGTCACAACTATTCAATTATTGACTAGTGAACGTTGCGAAATGCGGTTAAGATATGAACGTGATCAAAAGAAATTAGATCATTGGCAGTCAATTGCGATTGCTGCGTGTGAACAATGTGGAATGAACAAAGTTCCAAATGTTCTAACACCAATAAGTTTAACCGATTGGGTAAAATCGGAACAGCTACCACAATCACGTTTTGTGTTAGCGCCAAACAAAGACCAAGAAAACGTAGTACTAAATAGCCAGCCTGATTTAGCCCTATTGATTGGTCCAGAAGGCGGTTTAAGTGAAGCAGAAATTGATGCTGCTAACCAAAATCATTTTCAAAGCTGGTGTATTGGAGATCGTGTTTTAAGGACTGAAACCGCTCCAGTTGTAGCTTTATCAATTTTAAATTATCACTTTTCAACCAAATAAAGTATTTGCATTGCTTTCGATCTGGTTTAACGGTAATTTAAAATGAAACTATATCGTGCTTACAAAAAAATAATGATTGTACGCATAGATAAATAATGAAAAGGACTATTCTTTGTATGCTCGGGGTTCATGAAAAAAATTTGCCACCATTTGTTGATACGGATCAAATTAACTATACGAATCATGTACGTCTATTTATATTGAGTGTGTTTTTCATTTCTCTCTTAGATTATGTTTTATTTGGATTTTTTTATTCTTTTAGTACAAATATTTTTACGACTTGGATGAGTATTTGCCTGAGCATTTTATTTTGCTTTTATTGTATTTGTCATTTTTCGATAAAACATTATTCATCTGTTAGGTTTGCACATAAGACACGTATCGCTTTTCAAATTATTTGCTTTTTCACAGGATTATTACTGGGTATCAGTACGATTATCATCAATTATTTTTTGATCAAAGATGTACCAAATTTATCTGTTTCCCATATTTTAACTTTAACAGCACTACTACTTACCTCATCACATATTATTGCCTTAACCTTTCTTACTCAACGTGTTAAATATTTCTTTTTATTTTTTATTCCAAGTATTACCCCATTAGTTTTTTCTCAAATTTTACATCGCGACCAAGAACATACGCTTTTTTATCTTGCTTATTATTCATCTTTCTTTGCGACACTTTTATGTGCACAAGCAACTTTTCAAATTCACCAACGCTTATACCAAGTTTTAGAAAAAAATAAACAATTGGTCGATGTAGCTGAACAACACAATCAATGGACCGAAGAACTTTGCCAACAATTACAACGTGAAGTGAATAAATCGAAAGATATTGAAGCTCAATTACAATTTAACAATCATTTATTAGAACAAAAAGTTCGCGAGCGTACTTTTGATTTAACAGAAATAAATAATAGTTTACAGGAACATCGTCAAAATTTGGCTTTTGCACATGAAACTGCGGGTATTCGACCTTGGGAATGGAATTTAGAAAATAACACTGTTGGGATTACCAATTCTCATCGTAAAGAAGTTACACGTGATTCTGAGAATCACTATTCGTTGCTGCATAAAATTGTACATCCTGATGATCTTGAACGTGTTAAAAATACACTTTATAAACATCTATGTGGCCAAACTAAACGTTACGAAGAAACTTTCCGCATTAAACGACCGAGTGGTGAATGGGTTTGGATTCATGATGTTGGCCAAGTGATGTTAAGAAATCCTAAAGATGAGACCCCTCTACGCATGGTCGGTATTCATCGTGATATTAACCAAGAAAAGAAAGACCAAGAACGGCTAAAATTAGCAGCGAGTGTATTCGAACAGGCTTCAGAAGGTATCTTTGTTCTGGATGATAGCTTCCACTATCTTGAAGTTAATCCTAAATATGAACAATTAACGGGTTTAGATAAACAGTTCATATTAGGAAAACAACTTTTTGAGATTACTAAACAAAATAACCAGCATCATCATAATTTTCATCTTTCTATCCTTGCTACTTTGCACGAAGAACATGAGTACGAAGGTGAGTTTCAGGAAACTTATCTTTCTGAAAAATCATGTTTCCTTTGGATCCATATGAACGCTGTAAAAGATGAATCAGATCGTGTGATTAATTATATCGGGATTATCTCTGACCAAACTGAGCGTAAAAATCAAGAGCAACGTTTATCATATTTAACCAATTATGATACCCTGACCGATCTACCTAATCGCTTCTATTATCACCAGCAACTGCATCAATATTTGGTTAATGAGGCTTCGATACAGAATTTAGCAGTTATCCGAATCAATATTGACCGTTTCCGTGCCTTGAATGAATTACTCAGCAATCAAGCGGGTAATGAGCTTTTGAAGCAAGTTGCACAACGTTTGCGTATCAGTAATATTGATGCACTTTTAGTCTCACATTTAAGTGCAGACGATTTTGTAATCATTTATGAAATGTCACCGTTACATCCGCCAATTCATCAGTTATGCAGTAATATTGTTGAAGCCTTTAGCAAACCCTTTTATATCGCTAATCAAGAGTATGTGGTCAGTATTTCGATTGGAGTTGCGATTTACCCTGAACACGGTCGTCAAGTTGACAACTTAAATACCCATGCAGAGCAAGCCTTAACAGAAGCCAAACGCTTAGGTGGAAATACAATCCGCTATTATTCTAGTGAGCGAACTAACTTCGTCGTTAATCATACTGATTTAGAGCTTGACTTGAGAAAGGCGATTCAAAACAATGAACTCGTTGTATATTATCAGCCAAAGATCACTGCTCAGAATTGTCAAATTAATGGATTTGAAGCACTCATTCGTTGGAAACACCCAACGAAAGGTCTAATCATGCCCGATATTTTCATTCCTTTAGCCGAAAGTACCAGTCTAATTTCTGATATTGGACGATTCGTCTTGTATGAGGCAGCAAAACAGTTACAAGAATGGCAAAAACTAGGTTTTACGAACATCCACATTGCTGTAAACATTGTTGCTCAACAAATTTTGCGTGGTCAGTTATTGCATGATATTGATGCTGTACTCGATGAATACTCTATTACAGGTGAAAATTTAGAGTTAGAAATTACCGAGTCAGCATTTTTAGAAAATACTGAAAGTGTTAAAACAATTTTGTGTGCATTGAAAGAACGTAATATTTCAATTGCACTGGATGACTTTGGCACAGGCTATTCTTCTCTGGCTTATTTAACTGAATATCCAATTGATATTTTAAAGATTGATCGTGCATTTATTTCGAAAATTGGTAATGCAAAACAAGACGCGATTGTTAATGCTATGATTGCCATGGGTAAAACAATTGGCTTAAAAGTTGTCGCTGAAGGCGTTGAAACAGAACAGCAATGTGAATATTTGAAACGACAAAACTGTGACATATTACAGGGTTACTTATTTGCCAAACCCTTAACTGCCGTACATGCAACTGAATACTTACAGCAACATATGCGTCTAGCAATTGCAAGATATTCCAGTTAAAACCATATTTTGAGCTTTTGGCAGTTTAATTTACACCCAATATAAATTGTCAATAAGCCTATACGTTCAGTGAAAATAAGCTTTTTTGACTGGGCGAAAACATGAACTAGTGCTATATTCTTGTGCACTTATCTTAATATAATCATCAGCCATGTATATGCCTGATTATTATCGGAACAATCGAGACTCAGATGGACGATCAATCTTTAAAAGAAGCCGCTTTGTATTACCATGAATTTCCTACGCCTGGAAAAATCAGCGTGACACCGAGTAAGCAACTCGTAAACCAACGAGACTTAGCGCTTGCATATTCTCCTGGTGTTGCTGCTCCATGTCTGGAAATTGAACGTGACCCTTCTGCTGCTGCAAAATATACAGCACGTGGAAATTTGGTTGCCGTCGTGAGTAATGGTACAGCCGTGCTTGGTTTAGGAAACATTGGTCCTCTTGCTTCTAAGCCTGTTATGGAAGGTAAAGGCGTTCTATTCAAGAAGTTTGCTGGTGTTGATGTATTTGATATTGAAATTGCGGAAAATGATCCAGACAAGATCGTGGATATCGTTGCCGCATTGGAACCAACGTTTGGTGGTATCAACCTGGAAGATATCAAGGCACCTGAATGTTTCTATATCGAGAAGAAACTTCGTGAACGCATGAAGATTCCTGTGTTCCATGATGATCAACATGGTACCAGTATTATTGTAGGCTCAGCATTGTTGAATGCCTTGCAGATCGTGAACAAGAAAATTGATGAAATTAAAATCGTTGCATCAGGTGCTGGTGCTGCTGCATTGTCATGTTTAGATTTACTTTGTGCATTAGGCGTAAATAAATCGAATATTATTGTAGCTGATTCTCGTGGGCTTTTAACAACTTCACGTGAAGGACTTGATGAATCGAAAAAACGGTACGTTCAAGATATTTCTGCGACTCAATTACATGAAGTAATGGCTGGCGCAGATATGTTCTTGGGTCTTTCTGCAGCAGGAATTTTAACCAAAGAAATGGTTAAAGAAATGGCTGAAAACCCAATTATTTTTGCACTTGCAAATCCAGATCCAGAAATCTTACCTGAACATGCGCACGAAGTTCGCCCAGATGTGATTATGGCAACTGGTCGTTCAGACTATCCAAACCAAGTAAACAATGCACTTTGTTTCCCATATATTTTCCGTGGTGCACTCGATGTCGGTGCTACAACGATTAACGAAGATATGAAAATTGCTTGTGTACATGCGATTGCACGTATGGCACATATTGAAGCAGATGCTGCGACTTACGGTGAAAAATCTGCATCATTCGGTCGTGATTACTTGATCCCTCGCCCTCTAGACCAACGCTTGATTTTAGAAATCGCGCCTGCGGTTGCTAAAGCTGCAATGGATTCTGGTGTTGCGACACGTCCAATTGAAGATTTCTCTGCATATCGTCAAAGACTTTCTGAGTTTGTATATAACTCAGCATTCTTAATGAAACCGATTTTCTCACAAGCGAAAACTGACCCTAAGCGTATTGCATATGCCGAGGGTGAAGATCAACGTGTATTACGTGCGGTTCAAATTGTTGTAGATGAAGGTCTAGCTAAACCAATTCTTGTTGGTCGTACAGCCGTTATTGAAGACAATATCAGAAAACTCGGTTTACGCTTACAGCACGGTGTCAATATTGAAATCGTCGATCAAGAAAACAATCCTTTATATGATGATTTCTGGAAAGACTACTACAATACAATGCAACGTAAAGGCGTAACTGTTGAATATGCGCAACGTGAAGCACGTCGTCGTTCAACCTTAATCGCCGCTTTGCTAGTTAAGTTCGGTAAAGCTGATGGTATGCTATGTGGTACTTATGCGAGCTACGATATCCATTTAGATTTCGTTAAAAACGTGATCGGTTTAAAAGAAGGTCGTAGTACATTCTTTACACTCAATGCATTAATGCTTGAAGATCGTAACTTGTTTATTGCCGATACCTATGTAAATACCAATCCAACTGCTGAACAACTTGCAGAGATGACTATTTTAGCAGCAGAAGAAGTACGTCGTTTTGGTATGACCCCTCGTGTCGCCTTACTTTCTCACTCAAGTTTTGGAAGCGATCAAGTTGATCCAAGTGCTCAGAAAATGCGTGAAGTTTATCGTTTACTTTCAGAACAAGCTCCTGAGCTTGAAGTTGAAGGTGAAATGCATGGTGATGCAGCATTAGACGACAATATTCGTCATTTTGCATTCCCGAACTCACGTTTTAAAGGTTCAGCAAATCTTTTGATCATGCCTAATCTTGATGCAGCGAATATTTCATTTAACCTCTTAAAAGCAACTTCTGGTAACAACGTTACTATTGGTCCTATTTTATTAGGTGCTGCTAAGCCAGTTCATATCTTAACCCCAACGGCAACAACACGTCGTTTAGTTAATATGACAGCTTTAACTGTTGCTGAAATTCAGCAAAGCCAAAACTGATACAGTTTAAGCATAGCTTTTAACATTAAAAGCTATGCTTAGTGCTTGAGAAAACCTCTATTCTGTAGCATGATTGTGTGAAGAATAGAGGTTTTTTATGCAAGTTTATTTAGTAGGCGGTGCTGTTCGAGATCATTTACTCGGGCATCCCTATCACGAAAAAGATTATGTTGTGGTTGGAGCAACACCTGAACAATTATTATCTGAAGGCTACCAACCCGTTGGAAAGGATTTTCCTGTATTTCTTCATCCAAAAACAAAAGAAGAATATGCACTAGCGCGTACTGAAAGAAAATCAGGCATTGGCTATCACGGATTCCAATTTTTTACTGATACCACTGTTAAATTAGAAGAAGATTTAATTCGCCGTGACCTAACAATTAATGCAATGGCAATGGATGAAACTGGACAAGTTTATGATCCATATGGTGGTCAAAAAGATCTTGATCAGAAAATCCTACGCCATGTTTCAGATGCATTTACAGAAGATCCCTTACGTGTGCTACGTGTTGCTCGCTTCGCTGCTCGTTATGCTAGTTATGGATTTGAAATTGCAGAAGAAACTTTGCAATTAATGAAAAGGATTGCCAATTCAGGGGAACTGAATGCTTTAACACCTGAACGTGTATGGAAAGAGACTTCTCGTGCATTAATGGAAGATCATGCCGATATCTATTTTCAAACATTAAGAGATTGTGATGCGCTAAAAGTACTGTTTCCTGAGATAGATGCATTATTTGGTATTCCTCAACGCCCAGAGTACCACCCCGAAATAGATTGTGGTGTACACACCTTAATGGCACTAAAACAAGCTTGTCAGGCCAACTATGGACTAGATGTACGTTTTGCTGTCTTGGTGCATGATTTAGGGAAAGCACTTACTCCAACTGAGGAATTACCACGGCATATCATGCATGAGGAACGTGGATTAGAACCCGTTACAAACGTATGTGAACGCTTGAAAGTTCCCACACATCTGAAAAATTTAGCTTTAATTGTTTGCAAAGAACATCTGAAATGCCATCAAATCAAAAATTTGAAACCTGGTACTGTATGGCGTTTACTACAGCGCTTGGATGTTTTACGAAAACCAGAAAAAGTCATTGCTTTTGTGCAGGCTTGTGAATGCGATGCTAAAGGTCGATTAGGTTTAGAAGATCGCCCTTACCCACAAGCACAGTATATTTTGGATGCGATGGAGATTGTTCGGAATATTAGAGCACAGGATTTACCAGAACATGTTCAAGGTGCAGAAATTGGCGAAATGCTCATTCAGTATCGAATTGAGGCATTGGCACAATTCAAACAGCAACACGATGAGTCATAGTTTGTGGATGTAAAAAAGAACCAATAAAAAACCCAGTCACAAGGCTGGGTTTTTTGAAAAGATACGAATTACTTCGCAGCTTCAGCCTGAGCAGCAGCAACTTCTTCTGCAAAGCTCATTTCAGCTTTCTTCTCAATACCTTCACCCACTTCGAAACGAACGAATTGAGCTACATTGGTACCAGTTGCTTTCAATACATCAGCAACTTTCTTGTCGTTATCGATAACATACATTTGACGATCAAGTGCAACTTCGTTCAAGTATTTCTCAACTGAACCAGTTACCATTTTCTCAACGATGTTCGCTGGCTTACCAGATTCCAACGCTTTCGCTTCAGCAATTTCTTTCTCTTTAGCGATCAAGTCAGCTGGAACGGCTTCTGCATTTACAGCAACTGGGTTGAACGCAGCAACGTGCATTGCAATACCTTTACCAGTGTCAGCATCACCTGTGTAAGAAACAACAACACCGATTTTTAAACCATGCTTATAAACAGCCAAGTTTTCGCCTTCAACGATTTGAGCACGACGAACTTGAATGTTTTCACCAATTTTTTGAACCAGTGCAACACGAGCTTCTTCTACAGTTGCGCCATCTTCAAGCTTAAGTTCAGCAATTTTTGCAGCATCAGTTTCATTTGCAGCAAGTGCAGCAGCAGCAACTTTATCAGAGAAGTTTTTGAAGTTTTCGTCTTTAGCAACGAAGTCAGTTTGACAGTTAACTTCAACAAGAATTGCTTTATTACCGTTTTGGATGATAGTGATCGCACCATCAGCAGCAATGTTACCTGCTTTTTTAGCAGCTTTTGCTTGACCTGATTTACGAAGGTTATCAATCGCAAGTTCAATGTCACCGCCTGCTTCTGTTAATGCTTTTTTGCATTCCATCATTGCAAGACCAGTACGGTCACGTAATTCTTTTACCATGCTTGCAGTAATTGCAGTCATGTTGATCTCCTAAAATCGGTAGAAAATAAATCTGTTCAACAAAAACGGCCCAAAGAAACTCTGGACCGTTTGCAATCTCGACGCTTAATTTGCCACCATTACATGTCGCAAAAATGACAAGCTTGCGTCAAACCGCATTAAGCCTCAGAAGCGTCTTTTGCAGCGTCATCGCCTTTAGCTTGTGCATTCGCTTGTGATTGAGCATATTCTTTACCAGCAAGAATTGCATTTGCCATAGCTGATGCATATAAAGTTACTGCACGGATCGCATCGTCATTACCAGGAATAACATAATCAACGTTATCTGGGTTAGAGTTTGTATCAACGATACCGATTACAGGAATACCTAAGTTTTTCGCTTCTTTGATTGCAATCGCTTCGTGATCAACGTCGATTACAAATAATGCGTCAGGTAAACCACCCATGTTTTTAACGCCGCCTAAAGCACGTTCAAGTTTTTCCATCTCACGAGTACGCTCTAAAGCTTCACGTTTAGTAAGCTTAGCAAAAGTACCATCTTGAGATTGAGTTTGAAGATCTTTTAAACGGTTGATAGATTGGCGAAGTGTTTTCCAGTTCGTCAACATACCACCTAACCAACGGTGATCTACATAAGGTTGACCAGCACGTTGAGCTTGTTCACGGATGATGTTAGAAGCAGCACGTTTAGTACCAACGAACAATACTTTGTTCTTTTTGCTTGCAAGATTGTTAACAAAGTTCAAAGCATCATTTAACGCAGGAACAGTGTGCTCAAGGTTGATGATGTGAATTTTGTTACGCGCGCCGAAAATATATTGACGCATTTTTGGATTCCAAAAACGAGTTTGGTGACCAAAGTGTGCGCCTGCTTGAAGAAGGTCGCGCATGCTTACGTTGTAATCTGCCATTTTCTTTACCTTAAAGTTTGGGTTAGGCCTCCATATATCCGCATTCTCCACCTATTGCTAGGCACCCAGAGTAATGTGTCGATATATGTGCGGATTTTTGATAACTATTCATCAGTTTTTCGCACAACTTGTATAAGCAAAATTGTAACGAAAAGCATTTGATAAAATAGGCGGCTATTTATACCATAGACGCTTGTAAATTACCAAAAGTTTTTAGAGATCATGAACACGACTTACACAGCTCCTCGTCGATTAATCAAAACGCCCGAAGAAATTGAAAAGATGCGTGTTGCAGGAAAACTGGCGGCTGAAATTTTAGACATGATTAAGCCGTATATTAAAGCAGGCGTAAATACCCTAGAACTTGATACAATTTGTCGTAATCACATTGAAAATGTACAACAAGCAATTCCAGCATGTGTTGGATATGGCGCTGCACCTGGTCGCCCAGCATTTCAACATTCGATTTGTACTTCGGTTAACCATGTCGTTTGTCATGGTATTCCCTCTGAAAGTAAAGTTTTAAAAAATGGTGATATTCTCAATATTGATGTAACAGTCATTAAAGATGGTTATCACGGCGATACCAACATGATGTATATCGTCGGTGGAGAGACTTCTATTCTTGCAAATCGTCTCTGCCAAGTTGCACAAGAAGCTATGTATCGTGGTATGGCTACGGTTAAACACGGCTCTTATCTTGGCGATATTGGACATGCAATCCAACAATATGTTGAGTCTGAACGTTTTAGTGTTGTGCGTGAATATTGTGGTCATGGTATTGGCAATGTTTTCCATGATGAACCACAAGTTTTACACTATGGTCAGAAAGGTACGGGTATGCGCTTAGAAGCAGGCATGACGTTTACGATTGAGCCAATGGTCAATGCAGGGGTTTGGCAAACAAAACTTTTAGGTGATAAATGGACTGTGGTTACTAAAGACCACAAGCTTTCAGCTCAATATGAACATACCATTTTGGTAACAGAAACAGGCATCGAAGTACTTACTGCTCGCCCTGAAGAAGATTTATCTCGTTTTATGTAATTTATTTCCTTAAATAAAAGCTACTTCGGTAGCTTTTTTTCATATTCATAATTTCTTCATTAATTCATCTAAATCAAACAAAAGTCTTCATAAGCATAACAATTTTAAATTTTAACTAAACAAACCATTTAGTAAAAAACGTTATTTTTATCAGAATAAAAAGTTCCTTATAAATCGGACATGGAGTCCTCACTATGAAAAAACGCATGCTATGCATTGCAGTAGGAATTGCTGCAACCCTACCCACTATGAGCTTTGCGGAGTCACCTTATTTTAGTTTAAAAGATGGAGATGGTTTCAAACGTTTCTCTCTTTCAGCTGGTTGGTTACATGCTATGCCACAAGGTTCTGCAAATCCTATTAATATCAATACGACTGTAGCTGAGGGAACACAATCTAAAGTAGGTGATGTGTCTAAACAAGCCGTACTAGATGCAGCAGTCAAAGATTCCAATCCTATCGTTTACGGTGCCATTAATTTATGGCCAACCGATACTGTATCGGGTCTTGCAACAGGTACAGCTACCATTAAAGGATTATCTAACTGGCAAAGCCAAGGAACAGGTTTAGAAGCAGACAATGTAGATACCGTTGGTATTATGGCAAATTATCACTTTACTGATAATTTATCTCTAGAGATTAAGGCCGGAATTCCTCCAAAAGTTGATATTAAAGGGAAAGGCGACATATACGCGCCATTAAGTGGATCAGCAAGTACTATTTTAGGTGATATTGACTTAAAACAGGATCTTCATATCACAGATCTGACCCAAGGAGGCAAAGCAGCAACTGCACGTGCTTGGCTACCTGCGGTAGAACTCCATTACCAGTTTGGTAAATCAGGCGTCAATAAATTCCGACCTTACGTTGGAGCAGGTGTGATGTATGCTTATTTTAATGATCTTAAAATGAACTCGGGCATAGAATCTGATTTAGTAAAAGCTGGTCACATGATCCAAAATATCCATGACGGCAAAGCAGGAGCTGCCTTAGATGGTAAGACATCATCAGCAGATCCTATTGTCGAATTGGAAGCGACTGATACTTTTGCTCCGATTGTCACAGTAGGCGCAACTTATGATTTCAATCCGAATTGGTTTGCCGTTGGGTCAGTTTCTTATTCAAAAATGAATAATGAAGCAAAAATTTATGTGACTGACCGCAATACAGGTAAAGAGTTGATCCAAGCAAATACTAAAATTGATATAGACCCACTTATTACTTATTTAGGCGTTGGCTATCGTTTTTAGACAAAACTTTAAAAAACAGCTTCGGCTGTTTTTTATTTATCGCCACCTTTTAAATCATCATTCATAAAAAACATGCACCAATTGCAATCATTTTCGAAATAATGAAGAAACATAAATATCAATAAAGCATATGAGATTCATTGATAAATAACATTCATCAATAGAAATAATATTGTAAATATAATTATATATTTATAATCATATAGTTAATTTCAAATTTTGATAAAATTTGTTTTTTTGGCACACCCCTTGCTTAGTAACAAGCATCATGAATCAACGATGATTCATAAAAAAATTTGCTGACGGCCAATGAAGTCCGTTCTGTTCGGTTTGTGTATGCAGAAATATTGCATAGCAAAAATATATTTCGTTCAGTTCAGGGGAAGGTTATGTCTTCAAAAATGAATCTAAATGCTAAAAAAGCAACTGAAATAAAATTATTTAGCTTTTCAACGCCTGCCATGCGTGCTTTTCATATGACTTGGCTCGCATTCTTTGTATGTTTTTTCGCTTGGTTTGCTTGTGCACCCTTAATGCCAGTCATCAAAGGTGAATTTAATCTAACCAAAGACCAAATCGCAAACATCAATATCGCTGCGGTTGCAATCACAATTCTGATCCGACTCATTGTTGGCCCACTCTGTGACAAGTATGGACCACGCAAAACCTATACTGCTCTTCTCATTGTTGGCAGTATCCCTGTTTTCGGTGTTGCAGCAGCAAATACTTATGAATCGTTCTTGTTTTTCCGTCTCTTGATTGGTGCAATTGGTGCGAGCTTCGTCATCACCCAGTATCATACTAGTGTCATGTTTGCACCTAATGTTGTTGGCACAGCCAATGCGGCTTCTGCAGGTTGGGGAAATGCGGGTGGAGGTGCAACACAAGCAATCATGCCATTAATTCTCGGTGCAATTGTGATGTTTGGCGTTGAACAAGCAATGGGTTGGAGAATTGCGTTGCTTGTACCTGGCATTATGATGGTAATTGTTGGTGTACTTTATTGGAAACTTACACAAGACTGTCCACAAGGTGACTTTAAAGAATTACGTGCAAACGGTGTTGAAGTTGGTAGCGGTAAAAAAGGTGGTGTTGCTATCTTAATGCAAGCTGCTCGTAACTATCGTGTTTGGATTCTATTTGTTTCTTACGCAGCATGTTTCGGTATCGAAATCTTCATTCATAACATTGCCGCAATGTACTATGTTGACCACTTCAACATGGGTTTAAAAGAAGCAGGTTTAACTGCGGGTATCTTTGGTCTACTTGCCTTATTCGCTCGTGCTTTAGGTGGAATTGTTTCAGATAAAGTTGCGATTTCAAAAGGTTTAGATGGTCGTACAAAAGTATTATTTATTCTTATCTTATGTGAAGGCTTGTTCCTGATTCTCTTCTCACAAATGAATACTGTAGCTCTTGCTATTATTAGCATGACTGTCTTCGCGCTATTCACGCATATGTCTTGTGGAGCAACTTATGCTTTAGTTCCTTTCATTGACCGTAATGCACTTGGTGGTGTGGCGGGCATTATTGGGGCTGGTGGTAATGTTGGTGCGGTTGCAGCAGGCTTCCTACTTAAAGGCTTACTAGATGTTCAAACTTGCCTCATGATTTTAGGTGGTCTTGTAACTGTGGCCGCTTTCGGTGTCATTCTCATCCGCTTCTCTGTAGAACATAAAACGAAAGAACAACAACTGTTTGACCAAGCTATGCTTGAACGCAACTCTATCACCTCTTAATCATCATTCACTTAGTGCGGGGAAACTTACCTTTCCCCTGCACAATCAAAATTAAATCCAGAAATTATAATCTCTCAGGGGTCTCAATATGAAATTGAATCTTCTTAGCTTTGCTATGCTCAGTGTTTTAACAACTACGACGTTTGCCGCAGATAACTTTTTAAGTCAAACTAAATTTTCTCTCGATAGTCGCCTACGTTACGAATTAGTTGACCAAGATAACCAACTAAAAAATGCTGATGCTTGGACTTTGAGACTACGCCCTTCACTGGAAACTGGCTCTTGGCATGGCTTAAGCGCATTTGTGCAAGGAGAAGGAACTGTCGAAATTAATGATCATTTCAATAGCACACGTAATGCTGAAACAAACTACAGTACAGTCCCTGATCCTAAAAACCTACAATTGAATCAAGCTTATTTAAAATATGCTTATAGTCCAAAGTTTGATTTAAGTATTGGTCGTCAAGCTATTAATTTAGATAATCAGCGCTTTGTAGGCTCCGTAGCTTGGCGTCAAAATGATCAAACCTTTGATGCGATTAGTTTAAATATTAAACCTTGCAAAGAGTTTGGTTTGTATTATGCCTATATTGATCAAGTCAATACTATTTTTGGTAGTGAAGATGTAAAACCTAAATTTGTAGCAGCCCAAGATGGTAAACAAAACAGTCAAATTCACTTAATTCAAGCTAAAATGAATTACAACCCATTGTTGAACGCAACATTATATGGGTATTTGATGGATTTCGAGGATTTAAGTGCTTGGTCAAATCAAACCTATGGCTTACGCTTAACAGGTAAGAAAAACAATTTTAGATACGTTGCTGAATATGCCAAACAAAGTGAATATGCTGAGCAACCTATAAATTATGATGCTGATTATTATGCATTAGAATTAGGTTATAGCATCACGGATAAAGGTTCAGCACTGGGTGAAATCACACTTGGCTATGAAGTGCTTGGTAGTGATGATGGAAAAATTGCATTTCAAACCCCATTGGCGACTAAACATAAGTTTAACGGATGGGCTGACTTATTCTTGACAACGCCCTTGAATGGTTTAACTGACTTGTACATTTCATCAAGTTTTAATGTATTTGGTAAAGGTAAATTAGGCACTGAACTACATCAATATCGTAGTGATGAAAAAAATATGGATTATGGTCAAGAATTCTCTATTTCTTATTCTCATGCTTTGCCTATTAAAGGTTTGTCTGCCCTAGCAAAACTCTCAGATTATCAAGCGGAAGAGTTTTCTGTAGATACTCAAAAGTTATGGTTGCAAATGGATTATAAATACTGATATTGAGTCGTTGTAATCTAATTATAAAAAAACTGTCATCAAATCATCAAATTTCGATGGTGTAATAAAAAATAAAAAACTCCAAAATTTGCAAAAAGCTTGCTGATCGACCTTTATCAGCAAGCTTTTTTCTTTTCATAAATAAAAAGGCTACCTCAGTAGCCTTTCATATTCAAATTAAATCATAAGATCATATTAATCTTGAGGCTTAGGCAATGGGATATATTGCGACTGTGCATTTTGTTGGGTTTTTCTCTCTCCAACTTTAACTTGCATGCTCTGTTGCTTACCATCGCGTTCAACCACCAGATCAATTACACTTTGTGGTGCTTGCAATGCAACATAGTTGATTAAATGTGAAGCTGAAGTAATTTGCTCATTATTGACTTGAATAATTTTATCGCCCCGTTTTACACCTGCAGCATCTGCTGGACCATCACGCAAGACATCAGCAACAACGACTCCAACAGGTTTCGCAGCCAATACGTCCTCATCCATGGTATTAGGAATTAAGCTAATACCTAACCAACCACGAACAACACGACCATCTTTCAAAATTGAATTTAATACTTGCTGACAAATTTTCGCTGGAATTGCAAAACCAATCCCTAACGAACCGCCTGATTGTGAGAAAATCGCAGTGTTTACGCCGATTAAATTCCCCGCAACGTCAATTAATGCACCACCTGAATTACCTGGATTGATCGCCGCATCAGTTTGAATAAAGTCTTCATAGGTATTGATACCTAAATCTGAACGACCTGTCGCCGAAATAATCCCTTGCGTAACTGTTTGTCCCACGCCAAATGGATTACCGATTGCAAGTACAACATCGCCAACTTCATTGCCACTGAGTTTAAACGGTAGGACAGGAAGCTTGTCTAACTCAATTTTAATCACAGCTAAATCAGTATCAGGATCTGTACCAATGACTTTCGCTTCAGCACGACGACCATCATGCAATGCCACCACAATATGCTCTGCCTGAGCAATCACATGATTATTCGTTAGAATATAACCATCTGCACGAACGATAACACCTGAACCTAAACTATTTTCATTTTGAGGCTGTTGAGGGGCTTGATTACCAAAAAACTCACGAAATACAGGATCATTCAATAAAGGATGATTCATCTGTTTCACTTTCTGAGTGGTAAAGATATTCACCACAGCAGGCGCAGCAACTTTTACGGCAGCACTATACGAAACAACACCACCTGTTCGAGTTGTATCAATCAGAGGTTCAACCTTTTCAGCAGGCATTTTGACGCCATCAGCAGCGACTGTTGGTTTCGGCTGATGTGATTTCTGCCAAGCCAGAAAACTAAATATAACAACAACGAGTAAAACCCAAGGTAACCATGTAAATGCACGGCGCACGTTTATTATCCTCTAGGCAAAATTATATTATGGACAAGTTTATTTATTGAAGAAGAACAACAACTTTCAGATATTGTAAAGTAAATTGATTTAAAGCAATGTAAAAGTTAAAAAAGTTTTGTCTAGCTTTAGTTACATTTAAAAATATGCTTTTATTAAGCTAAATCTATAAATGTCATTCAGTTGAGGAATCGCATGGCAAATTTGCATGATATTGTGCAATGGTGTAATCAAACTTTAAAAGTTAGTGAGTTTAAAGATTACGCACCCAATGGCTTACAAATTGAAGGCACGCCTGATGTAAATAAAATAGTCTGTGCTGTTACAGCCTCAGAAGATGCAATTAATGCAGCTATTGCGCAGCAAGCAGATGCCTTACTTGTCCATCATGGTTACTTTTGGAAAGGTGAAGCCTACCCTATTACAGGTATGCGTGGTAATCGAATCAAAAAATTAATTCAGAACAACATCTCTTTGATCGCCTACCATTTGCCTTTAGACTCACATTCCACACTTGGCAATAATGCCGCAATTGCAGATTTAATCGGTTTACAAAAGCTAGAAGCTTTAGATCCATTCGAAATGCATCCGATTGGAAATATAGGTTATTTGGAAAGTCCATTAAGCCCAGAGCAATTGAAAACAAATTTACAGGCTATTTTTGATTTTAATGTGATTCATTTGCCGAGCGAGAAAACTCAAATCCAAAAAGTAGGATTTTGCACAGGCGGCGCTCAAGATTTTATTAATAAAGCAGCAGAAAAAGATTGTGATGCTTATATTTCTGGCGAAGTCAGTGAGCGTACTTTTTATGAAGCTAAAGAATTAGGGGTTCATTATTTTGCCTGTGGTCATCATGCAACTGAACGATATGGCGTACAACGTCTTGCTCAAGCAATTACAAATCAGTTTGCTGTAGAAACGATCTATTTTGAACTAAATAATCCAATTTAATAGAATTGACGAATCCGATTTTATTTATCGTTTTTAATTGAACCTTTATTGTATATCGTTCTTTAAAAGACTGCCCTATTATGTTTGGAATCATTTACAATAGAGCCACTTAACTTAAAACCCAGCAATTGCAAGGATTGGAACATGACAACCATTACTTTACCTGCACTTCCATATGGCTATGATGACTTAGCTCCGCACATTACTCGCGAAACTTTAGAATACCATCACGATAAACATCACAATACTTATGTTGTTAACTTAAACAACCTAATCAAAGGCACTGACCTTGAAGGTAAAACTTTAGAAGAAATCATTAAAGCATCTGCTGGTGACGCTTCTAAAGCAGGTATCTTTAACAATGCTGCACAAGTATGGAACCACACATTCTACTGGAACAGCATGAAGCCAAACGGTGGTGGTAAACCAACTGGCGCAATCGCAGCTAAAATCGAAGAAGCTTTTGGTAGCTATGAAAAATTTGCAGAAGAATTCACTGCTGCTGCAACGACTCAATTCGGTTCAGGTTGGGCTTGGTTAGTTGCTGACGAAGTAAATGGTAAATTATCAATTACTAAAACCGCAAATGCAGATACTCCACTTGCTCACGGTCAAATCGCAGTATTAACAATCGACGTTTGGGAACATGCTTACTACATCGACTTCCGTAACTTACGTCCAAAATACATCGCAACTTTCCTAGAAAGCCTAGTAAACTGGGACTATGCAAATGCAAAACTTGCTGGTCAACCAGCAGGTGTTGAGAAATAATTTTTATTTCTTGAATAAAAACTGCCCACTTCGGGCAGTTTTTTTATAATTAAAAATTAAAAAGCATATTTATCAAGCAAACGATTCATTTTATTTATTATTCTTATTGACGCATCTGAAATTCATCCCTAAAATGCGCATCAGATTCTCCAATAGCTCAGTCGGTAGAGCGACGGACTGTTAATCCGCAGGTCCCTGGTTCGAGCCCAGGTTGGAGAGCCAATCTACTATTCTTCCATAGCTCAGTCGGTAGAGCGACGGACTGTTAATCCGCAGGTCCCTGGTTCGAGCCCAGGTGGAAGAGCCAAGATTCTAAAAAAGCCCTGATCAATAATCGGGGCTTTTTTTATTGCTTAATAACAAAAGTGACCAATAAAAAAGCTCCTGATCAACAGAAGCTTTTTGTCTTTTAAATCAGCTTAGGCGGCGACCGGCGTTGGCACACCGCTGTGGAAACGGAACGTATCATCTGGAGTTAAAATCAGATTTTTTTCCACTTCACGGATATATTCAATACGTTGCTGGATCGTCTCTTCTGGATCTTTAAGTTTCGCCGTTTTTGCAACATCTAAAGCTAAAGCCAAATAATCCTCAAAATGACGAGATTCAGACTTAAGTAAGTAGCGGTAGTATCGCCCTAGCTCATCGTCCACAACAGGTGCCAGCGCATAAAAACGTTCACACGAGCGTGCTTCGACAAATGCACCGATAATCATGACATCAATTAAAGCCTCAGGCTCATAGGTACGGATTTCTTTACGCAATCCACCAGCATAGCGCCCTGCACTCAAGCCCTTCCATTCTTGACCACGTTTGTTCATGAATTCCAAAACCTGCTCATAATGCAGCATTTCTTCACGCACCAATTGCGCCAATTTCACTTGTAAGTCGGTAAAAAAGCTATAGCGGAACATCAAGTTCATCGCTGTACTTGCCGCTTTTTTCTCACAGTTAGCATGGTCTTGCATTAAGATGTCCAGATTATTAATGGCTTCATCTAACCACGCCCGAGGAGTCGTACAACCCAAAAATGCGATGACAGGTTGCATCAACTCATCATAATTTACACTACTCATCAACTTATCTCGCAGCAGCCTGAATCGCTGCTTTCATATCTGTTACTGCTTGAGCCAAACCAACAAATACACTATCGGCAATAATTGAGTGTCCGATGTTTAATTCATGAATTTGTGGAATTGCTGCAATCGCGGCAACATTATCCAAATTCAATCCATGCCCAGCATTCACAACCAAACCTTTTGCCGCTGCATATTCAGCACCTTTGATAATACGAGCTAATTCAGCTTGTTGCTGCTCATCTGTCTCGGCATCAGCATAAGCACCTGTATGGATTTCAATGGTTGGTGCACCACATGCCACAGCTGCATCAATCTGTGCAAAATCTGCATCGATAAACAAAGACACATCACTGCCAATCGCTTTCAGTGCTTCAGTTGCCGCCTTTACTTTTTCAAAATGACCTACGACATCCAAGCCACCTTCTGTGGTGACTTCTTGACGACGCTCGGGTACAAAGCACACATGTTGCGGCTGAATCTCTTTGGCAAATGCAACCATTTCATCAGTTACCGCCAATTCAAGATTCATACGTGTTTTTAACAATGGACGCATACGACGTACATCATCATCTTGTATATGGCGGCGATCTTCACGCAAATGCAAAGTAATCCCCTCAGCACCTGCCTGTTCACAGACTAAAGCAGCCTGAACTGGATCAGGGTAAGTTGTACCACGTGCTTGTCTTAATGTCGCAACATGATCAATGTTTACACCTAAGATTACAGCCATAAAAATTATCCTATCGGTTTAGCCCTGAATCATTATTTTCAATACATCAGGAATATCAAGTTTGTGTACTTTGAATCCAAAGTTGACGGCTTTTCAGCGGTCGATCACCCAACAAGGCGCTAATCATTTGACGGTATAGTTTACCCAATAATTGCAATTGTTCGTGAGAAAAATCCTGCCCATCTTCATAACTTTGCATAGATGTAATCAATGCACCATCAAGTGTTGAACGCGAGGCTTGTGAAACTGGTAAAAAACCATCATTGAGTTGAAATTGATAATGCTGGTTGACCTGAATGTCTTGTTGACTCGCATCTATTGAGAAATCAATGGCGTAGCCAAGTTCCACCAATAGTACATGCTCAAATTGACGCAAAATCTGCCGAAGAAATACAGCAGCTTGTTCGTGTGTCGCCAATTGCTGTAACAGCACTAAAATTAACTGATATTGTTCAAATGTTTGCGGCATCATCTCTTCTAAGGGACATAGTCGCAATAGAATTTCATTTAAATAAAAACCAGCAAAAAATGCATCACCATGAAAGAATACAGGTTGATTCAGAATTTCCAGTTTTGTAAAGTTTTTTAGTTCAGATTTGCCTGTGGCTTGCAGACGAATAGGCTGATATTGCGGCGGTGGGGTCTGTCTTAGAATCCCATCCACCCGACCATATTCTTGTGTAAATAAATGCACAATATGACTTTTTTCACGATATTTACGATGATGAATCAAATAACCATGTAGGACTTCATTGCGCATCATAGTACGAGACTAGTCCTTCTTTTTCTCATCCTTTTCTTCATCATCGCCATCGGGAATCACTGCGCCAACAACCGCAGCAGTTCCTTTAACAACACCTTTAGTGGTCTTATAAGCAACTTTAACAGGTACAGTCACAACCTTGTGAATACAGCCTTGCAACATAAATACACATGTCACAATCGCGAGTATACGAATTGTTATTTTCATACCTGTTTCCGTTATCTTAAATGCGATTAAATATCGCTATAACCCAAACTTTTGAGTGCACGCTCATCATCAGACCAACCACCTTTGACTTTCACCCAAAGCGTTAGCATAATTTTTTGCTCAAACATTTTTTCCATGTCTGTACGTGCATCCATGCCGATGCTTTTCAGCTTCGCACCTTTATCACCAATCACAATGGCTTTTTGCCCTTGGCGTTCCACAAAAATGGTCGCATCAATATACGTACAAGGTGGCTTTAAACGACCTGTTTTTTCATTTACGGCTGCTTCTTCAGTTTTAAATGATTCAATTTGAACCGTTAAATCATATGGAAGCTCTTCACCTAACTGACGCATAATTTTCTCACGAATGATCTCACTCGCAAGGAAACGCTCAGAACGATCAGTAATTTGATCTAATGAATACAAAGGTGGCTGATATGGCAAATATTTTTCAATCGTGTCACGCAAATGATCTAGATTTGCACCACGCAATGCTGAAACTGGAACAATTTCAGCAAAATTCATGAGCTTGGCACGCTCTCGAATCAGTGGTAAAGCCTCATTTTTATTTTCAAATGTATCAAGTTTATTGATCACGAGGATCACAGGCATATCTGCATTTTTAAGTTTTTCCAAAACCAATTCATCGTTTTGCGTCCACTTTTGTGCATCAACCACAAATAAAACCAAGTTCACATCACGCAATGCAGAATGTGCAGCACGGTTCATCATCTTATTGATCGCACGTACTTCTTTCTTATGCATCCCAGGCGTATCTACGAATACAGCCTGTGATTTCTCACGCGAGTCAATTCCCACAATCTTGTGGCGTGTGGTTTGTGGCTTACGTGAAGTAATAGATAGTTTTTGACCCAAGATATGGTTCATCAAAGTTGACTTGCCCACGTTTGGACGCCCAACAATAGCCACAAAACCGCTTTTAAAATCCGAAGGAATGGTCGTTCCTTGAGAACTAAAAAATTGATCAACTACATTATTGCCATCTTGCTGTTGAGTTGCTTCTGGCTTATTTTCTTCTGAATGAGACATCAGGTTATTGCTCCAATAATTTTAAAATCTCTGCCGCTGCCGTTTGTTCGGCAAAACGACGACTTGAGCCCTCGCCTTGAATTTTCGGCAATCCCACTACATCACATTCCACTTTGAAATGTTGATTCGGGGCATCACCCTGAATATCTACAACCTCGTAAACTGGGAGAGGTTTTTTACGTGCTTGTAAATACTCTTGCAAACGTGATTTAGGGTCTTTTAGCTGATCTGTCGGTTCGATATGATCAAGATATGGTTCATACCATTTTAGCACAATGCGTTCGAGCAAGTTGAGATCATTACTGTCTAAATAAATAGCACCAATAATGGCTTCAACGGTATCCGCCAGAATTGACTCTCGGTGGTGTCCACCCGATTTTAACTCGCCTGTGCTTAAAATTAATGACCGACTCAATTGTAAGTCATTTGCAATTTTCCCCAATGCTTCCTGACGAACCAAGGTCGCACGCATACGCGTTAAACGCCCTTCATTTTCAAGTGGGTAGGTATGGTAAAGATAATTGGCAACAATCATCCCTAATAATGAATCGCCTAGAAATTCTAGGCGTTCATAATTATGTTTATGGCTGACCGAACGATGGGTCAAAGCCAGTTTTAACAATTCAAACTGTTTAAACTGGTAACCTATTCGACCTTGCAGCCGTGTATCATTGAGCTTGTTTTGCAGATTTTTGGTCAAAAGTCTTCTCAAAATTCATAACTAAACTAATATTCAATACGAAGGGTTTACGCACTTCATACTTTTTCTTTACAACTAAATCGTCCTTATAAGTCACTTGAGCAATATTTGGAAAACGTAAGTCTCTCACATTGTTCATTTCCATTCTTTGCTCCATTTGAGCAGTAAATTTTGCTGGAGTCACATTATCAGGGCTCTCTTTTAATAATTCCTGAATCTGCGTATCAATAATTTTATCATCCCAATAAGCTGGCCAAATTGCGACTGCTGCTTTCACAGCCATCGCAAATAAAATCACTCCAAACAATATTGCGATATAAGATGCCCCTTGTTGAGATTTACGCATCTGCATACTTCCTATGTATTTTTATTAGTTAATCTTACCATTGCGATTGAAACTTGGCAGGTTAAAACCAGGTTCTTTATGCATCCAAATATAAAAAGCGCGACCAGTTAAATTCGCTTCAGGGACAAATCCCCAAAAACGACTGTCTGCACTTTGATCTCTATTATCACCCATTGCAAAATACTGTCCTTTCGGCACAGTTACTTCCCAATCCTGCCCATTACTTTGAATAAAAACATTATTTTCTTTGGCAACAAATGGAACGAGTGCGTCAGCTCCACGTAACTTTGCAAATTGAAATTGTTCTGCTAAAGGATTACGACCATCTAAATAACGAATTAAATGCTGGTGTTCACCTAATGTTTCTTTAAAGTAATAAACTGTAGGAGTTTCTAATTGATCTTTATCACGTTTAAATTCAGTTGCGACTTTAGCAATTTGCTTTCCGTTAATAATTAATTGTCCAGCTTTAAACTGAATATGGTCGCCTGGCAAACCCACCACACGCTTAATATAGCTAATGGTTGGTTGTGGTGGATAACGAAATACGATGACTTCACCACGTTTTGGCTCACCTACATCAATTACTTTTGCATTTACAATCGGTAAACGCACACCATAATCAAATTTATTTACTAAAATAAAATCACCTGTTTCTAAGGTGGGCACCATAGAATCAGATGGGATATTAAATGGTTCATATAAGAAAGAACGAAGGATTAAGACTACTGCTAACACGGGCCAAAAATCATATGCCCACGTTATAACAAAATTTTCCTGATCACGCCCTTTATTTGCACGTTGTTTTAGTACAAATTTATCGAGTAGCCACACTAGAAAAAAAATTAGTGTAACTGGTACCAGAATCAAATTAAAATCAAAATCCACACGCCCTCTCTCACAGCACAGCTGCTCGTCTTGTAGCGAGGTTCGAAAAACCACCTCGCTCATCTTTTCTTTATCTATCCACTTTCAATACGGCTAAGAACGCTTCTTGAGGAATTTCAACACTTCCTACTTGTTTCATACGTTTCTTACCTTCCTTTTGTTTCGCAAGAAGTTTCTTCTTACGTGAAACGTCACCACCATAACATTTTGCCAATACATTCTTACGCATGGCTTTTACGGTAGAGCGTGCAATGATTTGTGCACCAATTGCCGCTTGAATTGCAACATCATACATTTGGCGTGGAATCAAATCTTTCATCTTCTCAACCAAAGCAATACCGCGATGACGCGCATCTTGACGGTGGCAAATCATTGCCAGAGCATCCACCTTTTCGCTATTAATTAACACGTCAACCTTAACTAAAGCTGAACTCTCAAAACGCACGAAGTTGTAATCTAAAGATGCAAAACCACGTGAACAAGATTTCAACTTATCAAAGAAATCCATGACCACTTCTGCCATAGGAATTTCAAAAGTGATTGAAACTTGATTACCTAAGAATTTCATATCTTTTTGCACACCACGGCGCTCAATACATAGCGTCATGACATTACCCAGATATTCCTGTGGCACAAGGATATGACACTCTGCAATCGGCTCACGCAAATCTTCAACTGTTGAACCATCAGGCATTTTTGATGGGCTGTCGATATAAATAATATCGCCTTTTTTAGTCAATGCTTCATAAATTACTGTCGGCGCAGAACTGATTAGATCAAGATCGTATTCACGCTCTAAACGCTCTTGTACAATTTCCATATGAAGCATGCCTAGGAAGCCACAACGGAAACCAAAGCCTAAAGCATCTGAACTTTCTGGTTCAAAGAACAGCGCTGAGTCATTAATTTGTAATTTTTGTAGCGCTTCACGGAATGGTTCAAAGTCACTAGCATCAATTGGGAAAAGACCCGCATAGACCTGCGGTTTAACCTTTTTAAAACCTGGTAAAATAGCAACATCTGGTGTGTTCGACAAAGTAATTGTATCGCCCACAGGCGCACCAAAAATATCTTTAATACCAGCGATCACGAAGCCAACTTCACCCGCTTCGAGAATATCTGTTTCAGTATGTTTAGGATTGAATACGCCAACAGATGTAACTGGGTGAGTTTGCCCCGTTGATTTCACCAACATTTTGTCGCCCTTGCGGATACGACCTTGTTTGATTCGAACGAGAGAAACAACTCCTAAATAGTTATCAAACCATGAGTCGATAATTAATGCTTGTAAAGGTGCATCGCGATCACCTTCTGGTGCTGGAATCACATCTACTAGGCGCTCTAAAACACCTTCAACCCCCAAACCAGTTTTTGCTGAACAGGTTGGCGCATCTGTCGCTTCAATTCCGATAATTTCTTCAATTTCGTGAATGACACGCTCAGGTTCAGCTTGAGGTAAATCAATCTTATTTAAGATGGGTAAAACTTCTAACCCTTGCTCAATTGCCGTATAGCAGTTTGCTACTGACTGTGCCTCAACACCTTGCGCAGCATCGACGACTAAAAGCGCACCTTCACATGCGGCCAAAGAGCGTGACACTTCATAAGAAAAGTCGACGTGCCCTGGTGTATCGATAAAGTTCAATTGATACTCTTGACCATTTGGATGGGTGTAATACAAGGTTACCGATGCAGCTTTAATGGTAATCCCACGCTCACGCTCAAGCTCCATAGAGTCTAATACTTGAGCTTGCATCTCGCGATCTTGTAAACCACCACACATTTGAATGAATCGATCTGCCAAGGTTGATTTACCATGGTCAATGTGAGCAATAATCGAGAAATTACGTATATTTTTGATATCTACGGATTTTTTAGCTTGCGCCATGGGTTACCTTAACAAAATAGAATGCTCGAAACTTATAACAAGTCATGAGCCAAAGCGGTTTAACAAAATTGTCGGGGATTATAGCAGAACAGCATTTCAAAGTATTCAAAATAATTATCCCATCAAAGCCTCTAGATGGTGATTTCAGTCCTTCGATTTACTCATATAAAGTTGAAAAATCCATCGGATTTAAATCCAACCCAATCGGTTGGTAGGCATGAGTAAAACTCGGTGACATACGCTTTGGACGACCTGTTGTAATTTCAATACACGCCCATTTGGTATTCCCTACGAATAAAATACTTTGATCCTTTGGACGGTAAAATGCGTACTGACGAAAGGAATAGAGCGCATTAATATCATCTAACCATGTCCGTAAGATGATTTCTTCACCTTCAAGTGCTGCTTTCCGATATTGAACATGATGCTCTACCGCCACCATTGCATGTTTGAGTTCTAAATATTGAGCTAGACCTAAACCTAATTTTTCAATATGCGCTGCTGCGACATCTTGCATCCACTGAATATACATGACGTTATTGACATGACCTAAAACATCAATATGTTCAGGTTGTACAGTTATTCTCAAATCAAAAATAGTACTCATAAACCTACTTATTTCATCAATCCAAGCTCAGTCGCATACACTAATCTAAACACTTATACATTACAAAATAAAAACCACCCTATTTTTAGGGTGGTTTTTAAAAAATGAACAATAGCTTAAGGCAAACGTAAACCTAAAATTGCACGCTGGCCTTGGCGAATAATAGCGACTCGAGCTACACTATTTTTTGGTAGAGCCGCCATTGTTTTTACAAACATTTGACTATTTAAAATAGGTGTACCATTTACTTGAAGGATAACATCACCTGCAACAATGTTTGATAATGATGCCAAGCCACCGCGTTTAACATCTTGCACCAATATCCCACCACGGACATCCAATTTCGCTTGCTCTTCAGGCGTTAAATTACGAATGCTCATTCCTAGACCACTGGTTGGATTGTTTTTATCCTCAGCGGCTGGCGTATCGTCTGGTGCAGTACCTAAAGTTGCTGAAATAGTGCGGACTTTATCGTCACGTAATACTTCTAATTGAACAGTCTGACTAGGCGCCACGCGATTTAATACATTTAACAAATCGCTAGTACGGGAAATAGAAGAACCATTAATTTTTAAAATCACATCCCCAGACTTTAAACCTGCTTTTTCAGCCGGTGACTTCGGTGTAACCTGATTAATCAATGAGCCTTCTGGTTTTGGTAATTTGTATGCTTCTGCAAGGTTACGATCAATATCTTGCAACATCACGCCAAGGTATGAACGAGTCACTTTACCATTGGTTTTAAGCTGTTGGACTACATCCATCGCGACATCAATAGGAATAGAGAATGACAAACCCATATAGCCGCCTGTACCACTAAAAATCCGCGAGTTCACACCAACCACTTCACCACGTTGGTTGAATAATGGACCACCTGAGTTACCTGGGTTTAATGCAGCATCCGTTTGAATATATGGAGTCGATGTTTCACCACTCATATTTCTCGATTTAGCACTCACAATACCTGCCGACGCAGAATAGTCAAAACCGAAAGGTGATCCAATCGCTAGGACAGGTTCACCAACTTTTAGCTGATTTACATTACCAATTTTTAATTCTGGGAAATTTGCACCATTTACTTTAAGCACAGCAACATCAGTGCGCTCATCACTACCCACCAAAGTTGCATCAAGTTCTCGGCGATCATTTAGGATAATAGTTATTCGTGATGCATTTTCAACCACATGGTGGTTAGTAACCAAATAGCCATCTTTACTAATGAAAAATGCAGCACCATAACCTGTTTTTTCTTGTGGTCCCTGTTGTTGGGGAATAATGACTTGATTACCAAAAAAACGTCGTAAAATTTCAGGCACTTGTTGCTGTAACAACTCTTCCTGAGTCATTTTTTTTACAACATTGACACTGACAACTGCAGGACTCACCTGCTCAACGAGATTTGAAAAATCTACTGGTGAAGCAGCATTAACCTGTACTGCAGCAACCGTAAATACCGCAGCATACATTCCTTGTTGTAAATAGCGACTTTTCATGAAGTGAGAACCTACGTACTAATGATCTATAGAATATTAAGATTATGTTTGTATCATAACCCAACTGTAATCTTCGTAAAAATATGTTGATATTTTCAATGCATACAACGATGTAGCATATTGAAATGTGAATAAATTATGGAGAAAGTCTCCATGATTTATAAGCTTATTAACGTTTTATCGTGGGCAGCTTAATATTAGATTAAAATGATGTATTGAATACTTATCCTTGTTAGACTTTAAGGTGATTGACAATTCATATCAGTAAAAATTGTTTACATTCGCTAAAAAATCGTTCAATTCTAGGCAGATTGGCACTTGCCTTTTTTGTTAAAAAGCGTTGTCATTAGCGAACGTTTAAAACTGAAGCAGATCGACATGCCTGATTTAAAAACAATTCACCATTTCGACGTGATAATTGTGGGCAGTGGCGGTGCAGGTTTAAGTCTTGCACTCTCTTTACCGAGTCATTACAACATTGCCATTTTAGCAAAAGCTGAGCTCACAGAAGCCAGTACTTTTTATGCTCAAGGTGGTGTTGCTGCGGTCTTAGACGAGACTGATTCAATTCAACAGCATATTAATGACACTATGATTGCAGGCGGACATCTTTGTGAGTTGGACGCCGTGAAACATACAGTCGAAGGTGGCAAGCCTTCTGTTGATTTCTTATTGAAGCAAGGTGTTCAATTCACTTTAGATGATGATGAGCAATTACACCTAACTCGTGAAGGTGGTCATTCACAACGCCGTATCATTCATTCTGCTGATGCAACAGGTAAGGCAATTTCAACCACGCTTGTTGAACGTGCTAAAGAACGTAAAAATATTACAATTTTTGAAAATTATATTGCGATTGACCTCATCACACTACACAAGCTTGGTCATCAAGACAAAAATAATCGTGCGATTGGTTTATATGCATTAAATGAAAAAACAGAACAAGTTCATACATTCTTAGCCCCTTTCACAGCTTTGGCCTGTGGTGGCGCAATGAAAGCTTATCTCTATACATCTAACCCAGACATTGCAACAGGTGATGGTATCGCGATGGCTTATCGAGCTGGTTGTCGTGTTGCCAATATGGAATTTAACCAGTTCCATCCAACGTGTTTATATCACCCGAAAGCGCGTTCTTTCCTTATTACTGAAGCCATGCGTGGTGAAGGTGCTTATTTACGTTTGCCTGATGGTGAACGTTTTATGTTACGTCTTGACGAACGTGCTGAACTTGCGCCACGTGATATTGTTGCACGTGCAATTGACTATGAAATCAAACGTCTAGGTATTCGTCATGTTTGGTTAGATATCACACATAAATCACCTGAATTTATCACTGAGCACTTCCCTACACTTTACGCACGCTTGCTCGAACTTGGGATTGATATTACTAAAGATATGATTCCTGTTGTTCCAGCAGCGCACTATACCTGTGGTGGTGTCGTTGTAAATGAGCATAGCCAAACTGACTTAGATGGTTTATATGCGATTGGCGAAACTTCATATACTGGCTTACATGGTGCTAACCGTATGGCAAGTAACTCACTGCTTGAATGTTTCGTTTATGGTATGAGTGCAGCAGAAGACATTCAAAGCAAACATCACCTAAGCTTTGAATTTCCAGATGTACCGTCTTGGGATGAATCACAGGTGACTGATGCCGATGAAGATGTTGTGATCTTACAAAACTGGGATGAATTGCGTTCAACCATGTGGAACTATGTGGGTATTGTTCGCACCACTAAACGTCTACAACGTGCGTTACATCGTATTGAGATGTTGAAGCGTGAAATCAACGAATACTATCAAGATTACCGCGTCAGTAAGAACCTGATCGAATTGCGTAACCTCGTTTTAGTTTCCGAAATGATAGTACGTTGTGCGATGGAACGTAAGGAATCACGTGGTTTGCATTACACGTTGGATTATCCTGAGCTTTCTAATGAAATTCGCAAAACGGTGTTAACACCACCGAATTTTAAAGTGGAACAGCCGTTAGTGAATCAGTAATAAAATCAAGGCTAAAGATACTTCTTTATCTTTAGCCACTAAAATTATTCATAAATTCGAGCAGCCATGAGCATTTCTGCAAAGGTTTTCCAATCAGGCTGATCTAAACGGTCAACCTGATCTGTATTTTTATAATATCCATCCATATCTTCAGTCCATGAAGCTAAAGCATCAAGAAAATCAGACAGATTAATATTCTCCCAACTGTTTGAATCATCTATAAGATTCTGACGTAGTTTCTTAATAAAAGTCGCGAGCTCAGTATGATTCGATATAGTATCAATTGTCTTATCTAGATGATAGCTGCCATGATCTTTATTCATGAGGACTTACCTATTTCAAATATTGCAAAGCTTCATCAAACACAACATCCGCATTCTGTGTTGCATCCAAACGCTTCATCCGTTCAGGCTCTGCTTGCCACAAGGTCTCATAACCTGCACGCACTTTAGCAAAGAAACTCAACTTCTCTTGCTCAAAACGATCCAGTGCACCACGCTCTCTCGCACGGGTCATGCCCAATTCAATCGGCGCATCCAACCAAAAGGTAATATTCGGCATTTTCGCCACAAAAGTTTGATTTAATAATTGCAACTTTTCCTGACTTAAACCACGTCCAGAACATTGATATGCAAAACTGGCATCAGTAAAACGATCACTTAAAACGATCTTACCTGCATTTAAAGCAGGGATAATGACTTGTTGTAAATGTTGCGCACGTGCTGCATAAATCAATAACAACTCAGTATCATGACTCATTTGCTCTTCGTGATTCACCGCTAATAATAAAGAGCGAATCTGTTCAGCTAACGGCGTTCCACCTGGTTCACGCGTCAAAACGACTTCTTTACCTTGCTGTTCAAAGTACTGATGAATTTTACGGATGAGTGTCGTCTTACCTACACCTTCCGTACCTTCAAAACTAATAAACATCATTCATCCTACTTTTGCTTTGCACGTAACACAGTTAAATATTCTTGAACTGCACGATTATGATCTTCTAAAGAAGCTGTAAATTTATGTCCACCATTACCTGTAGCAACAAAGTAAATATTTTTAGCATCGTCTGGATGCATTGCTGCTTCAATCGCTTTTTTACTTGGCAATGCAATCGGAGTTGGCGGCAAACCATTGATCGTGTATGTATTATAAGGCGTTGCTGTCCGTAAATCATTGCGAGTGATATTCCCCTTATAATTATCCCCCATACCATAGATTACAGTTGGATCAGTTTGTAAGCGCATACCGATTTTTAAACGACGTACAAATACACCTGAAACTTGTTCTAGTTCACTATCTAAACTAGTTTCTTTTTCAATAATCGAAGCCATGATTAAAGCTTGATATTTATCGTTATAGGGTAAGTTAGGTGCTTTTTTTGCCCAAGCTTCATCTAAGGATTTCATTTGACGGCGATATAAATCCGTTAAGATTTTTTTATCAGTTTCGCCCTTGGCAAAGAAATAAGTATCTGGTGCAAATAAACCTTCAGGGTGTGAATAAGGAATATCTAAAGCTTTTAATAATTGGTCTTGTGGTAGATCTAAAATAGTCTTGCTAACATTCGGATCTTTCTTTAAATTCTGTAGCAATTGTTTAAAAGTTGTCCCTTCAATCACCAAAATACGATTCATTTGTGCATTTTCAGCATCAGATAGCATATCAAGTACTTGACGAACACTCATCCCTTTATTGATTTCATACACACCAGCTTTCAAACTGTCATGAATCATAAATTTTTGATAAATCTTTAAAATAATAGGGAAATTAACTTTATTTTCTTTGGCTAGATGATCAATAAATTTTGAGTAAGTATCTCCCGAAGAAATGACTAGAACCTGCTTTTTCCCTTCGACTGGATAGTTCTTAAATAAACTTGCCCAAAGCACACCGAATACGAGCAAAAGAAAGACGACGATTATAAATAATAAGGATTTGATAGAAAACTTAGACTTCGGTTGAGCTTTTGGCTTTTTCTTTGTTTTGGCTGGGGTCGTTGGTGGCTTTGGCATATTAATCAATCTGGCTAAGTTTCAATGTTTCAAATAAATCAAGGTAGGGTTGCTGCTCAAAAGCCCGACCATTAAATCGAATAACTGCTTTCATTGGATGTAAAGCATTGCAGAAAAATAGACTTTGAATACGTTCAATATCATTAATCTCTACACAACCTTGTTCACATTCAATATTCTGTTGCTTCATACGAGATAGAATCTTGGCTCGCATGACGCCGTGGACGCCATTATAACGAAGTTCTGGTGTAATCCATCGGTCATTTATACGAATAAAACAATTACTGCTCACCCCTTCTACAATATAACCTTGTACATCAGTTACCAATGCTTCAAGCCACCCCTGATGGTCAGCTTCCTGCTTTAATAACACTTGTTCTAAACGGTTTAATGTTTTTAAACCCACTAAATGCGGCATATTCAAACCTAGAGCATGATTGAGTACTCCACTCTCAATCCACTCTGGTTGAAAAACTTGCATGACTTTAGGGTAATACCAAACATAAACATCAGCAGCATGTAAAGGTAAGCTATATCCTCGATCTCCCTCACCTCGACTAATCACAATTTTTAAAGTGCCATTCAAGGTAAAATGCTGTTGTTGTAGTTGTGCTAAGGTTCTATCTACGACCGATAAATCCACATCAAGACTTAATCTTTGGCAAGCCAATGCCAAACGAGCAAAGTGTAATTGTTTTAGTTCAAACGTATCTTGAAAAATTCGCGCAGTGGTAAAGCAACCATCTCCATAATGAAAGGCTCGATCTAACAACGGAATCGAATCAATCAATTGTCCATTTTTATAACACTGCATGATCAAAAATTCAGTCTCCAACACATCGTCATCATACCCTGAAACCTAAGTTTGGCAAAAGCATGTACACAATCCACGCCTCATTCATCATGATCTAGAATCCAATCGTTTATTAACAACTCGAATTAGCACGGACTCTCTCAATATATTCAGGCATAATCTACCGAAACTCATTTTTAAATAAACATTCAATATGAATCAAATT
Source organism: Acinetobacter sp. WCHA29 (assembly GCF_002165335.1). Classification (NCBI taxonomy): domain Bacteria; kingdom Pseudomonadati; phylum Pseudomonadota; class Gammaproteobacteria; order Moraxellales; family Moraxellaceae; genus Acinetobacter; species Acinetobacter sp. WCHA29. Next base: position 53,493 of record NZ_NHRQ01000010.1, on the reverse strand, counting down.
CAACATTTTGTTTTATAGCTATATACAAAACAATTATCAGAAATTCAGCATAAGTTATCTCTTTTTTATATTTCTTTTTTATTCATATCAAATTCGATTTTAATTATTTTTTTTGCAAAAAAACTGGCGCTATGCTGCATCCATATTCCAAACAATGATTGAAGGTCTGCTGATAACAGATCGATTTAAGGGGTTTTTATGCGTTTTTCTCAAGTTAAAGTCGGTGTTATTGCCGCATTACTTTCAGTTTCTTCATTTGCGGCACAAGAATTTTTAAATGTGTCTTATGACCCAACTCGTGAGCTATATACAGATTTTAATAAGCAATTCGGTGCATTCTGGAAACAGCGTACAGGACAGGATATTGAGTTTAAGCAATCTCACGGTGGTTCAGGCAAACAAGCACGTGCCGTTATTGATGGTCTAAATGCTGATGTCGTAACACTAGCACTTGCTGCGGATATTGATGAAATCGCTGAAAATGCAAAATTACTTCCAGCTGATTGGCAGAAGAAACTACCAAATAACTCCACGCCTTACACCTCAACAATTGTTTTCCTTGTACGTAAAGGCAACCCAAAACAAATTAAAGATTGGGGTGATCTGGTTAAACCAGGTGTAGAAATTATTACACCAAATCCAAAAACATCAGGTGGCGCACGTTGGAACTATTTAGGTGCTTGGGCATGGGCAAAACACCAAAAAGGTGGTAACGATGCTAAGGCACAAGAATTTGTTCGCCAAATTTACAAACAAACCAAAGTACTTGATTCAGGTGCACGTGGCGCAACCACTACATTTGCTGAACGCGGCATCGGTGATGTTTTACTGGCTTGGGAAAATGAAGCATTCCTAGCAGTACGTGAACAACCGGGTAAATTTGAGATTGTTACACCGTCACTTTCAATTTTGGCTGAGCCTCCAGTTGCGGTTGTAGAAAAAAATGCTGAGAAAAAAGGTAATTCACAAATCGCTCGTGGCTATTTGAACTACTTATATTCTCCAGCGGGTCAGGAAATTGCAGCACGTAACTTCTATCGTCCTCGTAATGCAGCTGTTTTAAAGAAATATAGCGCCACTTTTAAACCTCTGAAGCTTGTCACGATCGATAAAGAGTTTGGTGGTTGGACCAAAGTACAAAAAACTCATTTTGATAATGGCGGTATTTTCGATCAAATCGTTAAGATCAACAGCACCACAAAATAATTTACTAATTAGGTAAATAAGGAGAGCGGACATGATTCATACCGTAATTGTTCCCGGTGTTGGCGGTAGCGAAGCACAGCATTGGCAGTCTTGGTTACAACAACAACTCGTGTCTAGCTCTCGCGTTCAACAAAAACATTGGGATCGTCCAGTATTAAGTGAATGGGTTGCCCAATTTGTCAAAACTGTTGCAGCTGTTAAAGCACCCATACAAATTGTTGCCCATAGCTTTGGCTGTTTAACCAGTGTTGCTGCACTTGCAGAACATCCAGAATTAAGCGCAAAGGTAAAGAACTTAGTTTTGGTTGCGCCTGCCAATCCTGCACGTTTTGGCGAGGCAGGCTTTGCTCGTCACAGTTTGACTGACTATAAACAATATTTTCATCAGCTCAATATTGATGTGCCAACCACCTTATTGATTAGTGAAAATGATCCTTGGTTAGGCTATTTCGATGCTTTACAACTGGCTCAAGCTTGGAAACTGACACCCATCAATTTGGGGCAAGTAGGTCATATTAATGTGGCATCTGGGTTTGGTCCTTTTCCAGACATCCTTAATTACATGTTGCCTGAAAAAAAACTGCAACCTGTAAATCGAATGCCTCAGACAAATTTTAATTTGAAATTTGCCTGACCGGTCGTTGAATTGGCGACTCTCCATCTTTTTAGTTTTAGCGTTATTTATTTGCTTGCTTTAGCAAACATTTCTCTTTGAGGAAATATCATGTCGCAGCGTTCCCGAGTGCTGCCTGGGTTTGGTCTCTCTTTAGGCTTTACCCTCGCATATGTATCTTTTATTGTGCTTATTCCGTTATCTGCTGTATTTATCAAATCTTTAGGGATTGGATGGGATGGGTTATGGGAAATTTTAACTTCAGAACGAATTTTAAAATCGTTACAACTCAGCTTTAGTGCCGCATTGATTGCGTCTTTAGTCAATGTGATCTTTGGCATACTACTGGCTTGGTGCTTGGTTCGTTATAATTTTCCAGGTAAAAGAATTGTCGATGCTTTAGTCGACCTACCTTTTGCTTTGCCCACTGCTGTCGCTGGGATTGCATTGACCTCGTTATATGCGCCTACAGGTTGGATCGGACAATATCTTGAACCACTTGGTATCCAAGTTGCCTATACACCGATTGGGATTACGCTTGCCTTAATCTTTATTGGCTTGCCGTTTGTGGTGCGTACCGTACAACCTGTTTTGAGCGACATTGAAACTGAATTAGAAGAAGCAGCTTCTGCACTCGGTGCAAATCGTTGGCAAACCATTACTAAAATCATTTTACCCATCCTATTCCCTGCACTATTAACAGGCTTTGCTTTGGCATTTGCTCGTGGTGTCGGTGAATATGGCTCAGTTATTTTTATTGCAGGTAACCAACCCTATAAGACTGAAATTGCCCCCCTCATGATCATCTCTCGTTTAGAAGAATATGATTATGCTGGAGCGACCACGATTGCTGTCGTCATGCTTGTTCTCTCTTTTGCCATCTTATTTTTAATTAATTTAGTACAAGCATGGGCAAGCCGTCGTACAGGGAGAACTGCACAATGAGTTTAAATACCAATAGCAATGCTTTAGCCGTGAAGTTGCAGTCGCGTGATTCAACCCGTGAACCAACATGGGTACGTTATACCTTAATTAGCATTGCACTGATTTTCTTCTTAAGTTGCTTGATGCTGCCACTCATTTTGGTTTTTGTTGAAGCATTTAAACAAGGTCTTTCAGTTTACATCAATGCCTTAACTGATTCAGACACACTGTCAGCAGTCAAACTAACCTTACTGACAGCAGCGATTGCTGTGCCGATTAATGTGGTTTTTGGTGTTGCGGCAGCTTGGGCTGTAGCTAAGTTCCAGTTCCGTGGCAAAGCCATCTTGACCACCATTATTGATATGCCATTTTCAGTCTCCCCTGTAATTGCAGGTTTAATGTTGGTTCTGATTTTTGGTTCACAAGGTTGGGTTGGCGGTTGGTTAATGGATCACGATATTAAAATCCTGTATGCCGTACCTGCCATTGTTTTAGCCACAATTTTTATTACAGTTCCTTTTGTTGCTCGTGAATTAATTCCACTCATGGAAGCACAAGGGACCGAAGAAGAAGAAGCTGCGATTGTACTCGGTGCTTCAGGTTGGCAAACCTTTTGGAAAGTGACCCTACCAAATATTAAATGGGGTTTGATTTACGGTGTGATTCTGTGTAATGCCCGTGCAATGGGAGAATTTGGTGCGGTGTCTGTGGTTTCAGGACACATCCGCGGTGAAACCAATACCCTGCCGTTACACGTCGAGATTCTTTATAACGAATATACCTTTAGTGCTGCATTTGCTGTGTCTTCGTTACTGGCATTTTTAGCGATTATTACATTGATCTTGAAAACTTGGTTAGAAATACGCCAAGACCAAGCAAATGAACATCAACCGAATCACTAAGGAATGAACACATGAGTATTCAAGTTAAAAATATTGAAAAACACTTCGGTGCATTCCATGCACTCAAAAATATCTCTTTAGACTTTCCTGAAGGTGAATTAGTTGCTTTGCTTGGTCCTTCAGGCTGTGGAAAAACAACATTATTACGCATCATTGCGGGTTTAGAATCTGCTGATCATGGTCAAGTTTTACTTGAAGGCGAAGATGCGACCAATATCCATGTTCGTGAACGTCAAGTCGGTTTTGTATTTCAGCACTATGCCTTATTCCGCCATATGACTGTGTTTGATAATATTGCTTTTGGTTTACGCGTTCGCCCACGTGCAACTCGTCCATCAGAAGCCGAAATTAAAAAACGTGTCACGCGCTTATTAGATTTGGTTCAACTTGGATTCTTAGCTGATCGTTACCCTGCTCAACTTTCAGGTGGACAACGTCAACGTATTGCACTAGCACGCGCTCTTGCAGTAGAACCACGTGTTTTGTTACTCGATGAGCCTTTTGGCGCACTAGATGCCAAAGTTCGTAAAGAATTACGCCGTTGGTTACGAACCTTACATGATGAACTACATATCACATCTATTTTTGTTACACATGACCAAGAAGAGGCTTTGGAAGTCGCAGACCAAATTATTGTCATGAATAAAGGTGATGTTGAACAAATTGGTTCACCTCGTGAAGTTTATGAAAAACCAGCAACCCCCTTTGTTTTTGATTTCTTAGGTCAAGCAAATCGTTTTGAAGGCGAACATACTAGCGGTATCATCCGCATTGGTGATGATCGAATCCAACTACCAACCTCATTAGAAGCACCGCAAGGAAAAGTGATTGCATTTGCACGACCAAATGAATTACATATTCATACCCGTCCCCAAGCGAATACGATTGAGGCAACGTTTATACGTGAAGTCTGGATTGCGGGCAAAGTGATTGCGGAATTACAAGATCGCAGTGGACGTACCATTGAGATTTTACTTAGTGTAGAAGAAGCAAATTTACATCAATTTAGACCGAATCAAACCGTCTGGATTAGTGCAGCTCAACTTCATTTATTTGCAGACCAAACGACTCAAGTTGCTTAGAATAATATCTTGAGGGCGATTAAATAAGTTTGATCGTTCCTCATCTTTTATGTGGAAAAATTATTATGAACTTTCAACAACTCAGAATTATTCGAGAAACTGTTCGCCAAAACTTTAATTTAACTGAAGCTTCTGCGGCACTTTATACCTCCCAATCTGGTGTCAGTAAGCACATTAAAGATTTAGAAGATGAATTAGGTGTACAACTCTTTGTACGTAAAGGTAAACGTTTACTTGGTTTGACTGAACCAGGTCAATCGTTATTAAGCATTGTGGAGCGTATGTTAGTTGATGCTGACAATATTAAACGTCTCGCAGATGATTTTAATAAAGTTGATGAGGGGACATTAACGATTGCAACAACGCATACCCAAGCACGGTATGTTCTTCCACCGATTGTGAATCAGTTTAAAAAATTATTCCCAAAAGTACATTTGGTTTTACAACAAGCGAGTCCTGTTGAAATCGCAGAAATGCTACTCCAAGGTGAAGCAGATATTGGTATCGCAACTGAATCTTTGACGACGGAAGAGAACTTAGTTAGCGTACCTTATTATGAATGGCATCATAGTATCATTACACCTAAAGACCACCCGTTGACTAAATTAGATAAAATTAGTTTAGATGTCTTGGCCGAATATCCATTGATTACATATCATGGCGGCTTTACTGGACGCTCTAAAATCGATAAGGCATTTGAAGATGCTCATATACATGCCGATATCGTGATGTCCGCCTTAGATGCCGACGTCATTAAAACCTATGTTGAACTCAATATGGGGGTGGGTATTGTCAATGATGTCGCGTATGACACAGACAAAGATTATCGCTTAGAACAATTAAAAACTGATGTTTTTGGAGTGAATACAACATGGATTGCTGTGCGTAAAGGGCATCTTTTACGTGGCTATAGTTATGAGTTTATTTCTTTATGTTCCCCAAAAACAAACATCAAAGAACTTAAAAAAGTGGCTTATCCCGAAGAATAAATCAAACAAAATGAATGGCTTTACTACTATTAGCCATTTATTCCAACCTAAAATCTGAGCATAAAAAAACGAGCTTAGCGCTCGTTTTTTTATGCAGAGTTGGTAGATTAGAACTTAAAGCTCACACCCACTTTAGCCACTGGCAACCATTCATAGCGACTCTTATTCGCAATTTTGTCTTGCTCATCAGCAACTGCCTGATTAATCGGCTTAGCTCCGTTAACACCTTTTAAGTTGTAATCATCAAGTTTTACGTCAGGGTTACCTGTGTAGTAAGCACCAACTTCACCAAACAAACCAATATTTTTATACACTGGTGCATTCAAACCTAAACCGACATAAGGCGCGATGTTATTTTTATATGACATTTTGCCACGTACACCACCCTCTTGCCCAGGATTAACAACTTCATAATCATTGTTGTCAATTGTTAAAGTACGACCTGCTGATGTACGTTTCTGAAGATCATAATCATTATCAAGATACCCAACACCTGCTGCTACATAAAGCGAACGAGCGAACACATTTTGACTCGTACCCCATGGATAAAGTTCAGCATTTAAATATGTGTTGTTATTCTCCATATCAAGATCATATTTGGTGCCATCAATTTTGACATCATCAGACCATGAAATATCGCCACCATTGTAACCAAGGCTTAAACCTACATATGGATTAACACGATAAGAAATTGCACCACCATAACCTGTAGTACCCACTTCAGCACGAACTGAAACTGGATCTAAGTATGAAGAAAACGTAGAACCTGATTCCTTCACAACTTGTTCATCTGCTGCTAAAGCAGAACCTGCAATCGCTGTTAATGCACCTGCAGCTAAAATAACGCGCAAAGCTTTCATTGAAGTCTCCTCAAAAAATACTTTTATCTAATGTATAGTTGTTACTGTAATAAAATCTTAAAAGAATGATTGATATCTTTTTATACAGAAACTGATTACTTTCTGTTATTTTTTGATACAAATTAAGGATAATTGTATATTTCAAAATAATGGATAAAAAACAATTAAATCCGAATTTAGTACAATTTTATTGCTTAATTTTAAAACACTTTATTGTAACGACTTTTTTCAAAGATTCTTGTATCAAATTAGTGTAAAATCTCGGAAATTTATTTTTGGAAGAATGAAGATCATGTCTCAGCTTTCTACAATCATTGAACAAGCCTTTGAAGACCGTGCAAACTACAGTGCAGCAGATTGCCCTACTGAAATTCGTCAAGCTGTTGAAGAGGCGCTAACAGGTTTAGACAATGGTACACTTCGTGTCGCTGAAAAAATCGATGGTGAGTGGGTTGTTCACCAATGGCTAAAAAAAGCTGTTTTACTTTCATTCAAACTGAATGACAACCAGCCAATCGAAGCATGTGATCTACAGTTTTATGACAAGGTTGCAACAAAATATTCAGGTTGGACTGAAGAACAATTTAAAGCTGCTGGTGTCCGTGTTGTACCACCTGCTGTTGCTCGTCGTGGTAGCTTCCAAGCGAAAAATGTAGTATTGATGCCATCGTATGTCAACATCGGTGCATATGTTGATGAAGGCACTATGGTTGATACTTGGGCAACTGTTGGTTCATGTGCTCAAATCGGTAAAAACGTTCATTTATCTGGTGGTGTTGGTATCGGTGGTGTACTCGAACCATTACAAGCAAATCCAACGATTATTGAAGACAACTGCTTCATCGGTGCTCGTTCAGAAATCGTTGAAGGTGTGATTGTTGAAGAAGGTTCAGTGATTTCAATGGGCGTATTCATTGGTCAATCAACTAAAATCTTTGATCGTGAAACAGGTGAGATTCACTATGGTCGCGTACCAGCAGGTTCAGTCGTTGTTGCAGGTAGCCTTCCATCGAAATGTGGTACTTACAGCCTTTATGCTGCAATTATTGTGAAAAAAGTAGATGCGAAAACACGTGCAAAAACTAGCTTGAACGATTTATTACGTGCAGACTAATTTATAACGTTTCTCGGAGTTTCATCGCTCCTCGTCTCTACGATCAGCTATGGTCGTAGAGATTTTGTTTTTTATGTACTTGCTGCTTATGTAGCAATTGTTTGTGGTAACTATTTATGGCTTCCTTACGTTCTTCTGCAATTCCTGTATCTGATCCTGCGGCTGGTTTACGTATTACCGAGATCTTCTATTCTTTGCAAGGCGAAGCGAATACTTTTGGTTTACCGACCGTTTTTATTCGTTTAACGGGTTGTCCTTTACGTTGTAGTTATTGTGATACGACTTATTCATTTGAAGGTGGTGAACGTTTATCCCTTGAACAGATTATCGAAACAGCAAGCCAACATAAAACACCTTATATCTGTGTGACAGGTGGCGAACCGCTTGCACAACCAAACTGTCTGATTTTATTACAACGTCTTTGTGATCTTGGATTTGAAGTTTCACTTGAAACCAGCGGTGCTTTAGATGTATCGAAAGTTGACCCTCGTGTTTCCAAAGTGTTGGATTTAAAAACACCAACGTCAAAAGAAGAGCATCGTAATCTATATAGTAATCTTGACCATCTCACCCCACATGACCAGATTAAATTTGTGATTTGTAATCGTGCTGACTATGAGTGGTCAAAACAGCAACTTGAACAATTTCAGTTGCAAGATAAAGTAAGTACAGTATGGTTTTCACCAGCCTTTGCTATCGAAAAAGGAGCTGTCGGATTGCCCGCCTTGGCGCGTGACTTAGCTCAATGGATTTTAAATGACCATCTCCCTGTTCGCTTCCAATTACAGTTACATAAGCTGTTATGGAATGATGAATCTGGTCGTTAAAATACTCAACATATCCGTTCTGCAAAATAGATCGGCTTTTATCAAATTTACTTTTAGGTTGAATCATGGAAAATAATATGCGTTCCCGCGCCATCGTATTATTGTCTGGTGGCTTGGACTCAACAACCTGTCTTGCCTGGGCGCAAGCACGCTATGAATGTATTGCCATCAGTTTTATGTATGGGCAACGCTCAACCACCGAACTTGATGCAGCCAAAGCACTCGCACAACGTGCAGGTGTAGAACATCGTGTGATTAATATTGATTTAGGCAATTTTGGCGGCTCTGCGCTTACAGATCATAACATTGATGTACCTGAACAATTACAAGAAGGGATTCCTGTAACTTATGTTCCAGCACGTAACACAATTTTTCTATCCTATGCTCTTGCAGCAGCTGAGGTATTTGACGCTGAAGCCATTGTTATTGGTGTCAATGCTGTTGATTATTCAGGATATCCAGATTGTCGCCCAGAATTTATTGACGCTTTTGCCAATCTTGCAAGACTTGCAACCAAAGCTGGTGTTGAAGGAAAACCTCTTAAAATTGAAACACCTCTGTTACATTTATCCAAAGCGAATATTATACGCTTAGGTATCGAACATGGCGTAGACTATAGCCAAACGGTATCCTGCTATCAGGCAGATGCTCAAGGACGTGCATGTGGCAAATGCGACAGTTGTCGTTTACGTCAGCAAGGTTTTATCGAAGCAGGTGTCGCGGATCCTACGCGCTATGCGGAATAAACGATATAAGGTAAAAATTAGGTACATTATATGAAGTTTTCTAAATCAAATATTATTCTTTCAACAATGATGTCAGCTGCGGCTCTCTTTGCTACAGCATCTCATGCAGCTGATAATCCATTACAAGCAGCATATAAAAGTACCAATGTAAAATCTGCATTGATTAACGTCTGTAAGGAACAAACCACTAAAGGTGGCAAGTTATCAGCTGCGGAAGTGAGTAAATTTTGTGGTTGCCAAATTGATGCTCAAGGGAAAGTAACTGAAGCTCAAAAATGGGAAATTCAAAGCGCAATCAATGCGAAGAAAAGCCCAAGTTCTTTAGCATTTGTACAGCAACAAAATAAAGAATTACAAGCTTGCCTAGGTGCACCACTGGTGTCTAAGCTTGAAAAGTTAACTGAGGAAGCAATGAAAGCTGCTCAGCAACAAGCTCCTAAAAAGTAAGCTTGTATTGTTCAGATTAAAGCCTGCATAAATGCAGGCTTTTTTGTAGGCTCTGTTAAACTTTCCTTTATGTTGAAGAGGATGGAAAATTCCATACCATTGTGATTGACAGGACAAGGTTTTAACAAAGCAATTCCTATACGTCACGGTGAAATTGTTTATCATGAAGAATATGCTTTTTTACCACTTGAACTAGATCACGCTAAGCTTTATAGAAGGAATAAAAATGTCTGAGAATATTGAATTACCGAATCATACTTTTTCAACTACACAAGGTGAAGTCAATCTTGCTGAGTTAGGCAGCGAATGGCTTGTCATTTATTTCTACCCTAAAGATTCAACCCCAGGTTGTACGACTCAAGCCATTGGATTTTCGTGTTTAAAAGATCAATTTCAAGGATTAAATTGTCAAATTTTTGGAGTCTCTAGAGATTCTGTTAAAGCACATCAAAATTTCACGGAAAAACAAGCGCTCACAATTGATTTAATTAGTGATAAAGAAGAAGTGTTATGCAAACATTTTGATGTCATCAAAGAAAAAAATATGTATGGCAAACAAGTCATGGGCATTGAGCGTTCAACTTTTATTTTTCACAACAAACAGTTAGTGAAAAGCTATCGCAAAGTTAAAGCTGCTGGTCATGCTGAACAAGTATTGGAAGATCTAAAAGCATTACAAGGCACTTCATAATGTTGAGTAAAAAAGCGAGTTGTGTACTCGCTTTTTTGTTATGGGTAAATTGCCCGCTGCCTATACCTTAGCGTATGATAAAAAGATTAGGGTCTGTTGACATTTCATAATGGCAACCAGATGTATATGCAAGCTAAAGCAAGCGCATTTTCATAATTACGTTTTAGCTTGTCATATCGACTTGCTATTACTCTAAATTGCTTCAATCTTGCAAAAGTATTTTCTACTAAGTGCCTAATTTTATATAGATTCCAGTCAATATGATTATTATTGGACTGAGTATTTGGCTTTCGGGGGATATTGACTTTTGTATTCGTCGCGCTGATTTGCTCTCGTAGTGGTTCAGAATCATAACCCTTATCTGCACATAAGGCATCAGTTTCTTCCAAATCTAATTTTTCAACTAGCTCAGGCGCAACTTTAACATCATGTGTTGTTCCATTCGTGATGATAATTTCAATTGGATTACCATGAGAATCAACGGCTAAATGTATTTTTGAACTATTCCCACCAATGCTTTTTGATATAAATTGATCTTTTAATCCAGCAGAGTGTTGATGTGCTCTGATATGAGAGCCATCAATAAAAATCCACTCTTTATCTGTATGTTTACTGATTAATTTAAATATTTTCATCAGCTTATTGTGTTTAGACCAACGACTATATTTTTTGAATATCGAATTTGAATTACCAAAATCTGGTGGTAAGTCTCGCCACGGGCAAACTGTTCTAATTCGATAAAGTATGGTTTCAATAAAATTTCTAAGATTTCATTTGAGATAAATATCAAAATTACGCATAAGGAGCATCGCTCCGCAAGATTCTAACTTTGACTAGTGTTGATCATTCGGCATTGTACGAGGCATAGCGAGTGGTGAATTTGGTTTGACGATTAAATTTTACTTACTCGCTATTTTTTATACAGCAAATCTCAACAGACCCTATTTTATCCATCAAAAACACACGAATCTTTCCATATTCGTGTTTTCATCGATTTTCTGCTTAAAAAACTAAAATCTTAAAAACATTCATCCAAATTACTTTTATCACCCGCAAGATATTTATGCTGCAATTCCACATAGACTTTTGTATTTTTAAATTCAGTCAGAAATTCAATCGTGCCTTTAGGGAAAAATTCAGTTTGAATCTCTCCCCGATAATAGGCTTCTCGCATAGGCGTGGCTGAAATAGAATCTTTTAAACTATCCAACTCAACCATCTGCCATTCTGGAAATAAAGCTAAATAATATGAAGATTCATCTTTGAAGTGACCAATCAAACCTACTTTTGCATTTGGCTGAACCACTTGATTGACCAATGTTTTGACTTGTTTGACCCATTTTTCATCGTTATACACATCAACCACATGCACGAAATGAATCCGTTTCTGCTCATCTTCTGAAAAATTAGACAGAATCATTTGCTCACGTTCATGGGCTAAAAATGGGTTTTTGATATTCCGTTCTGCTTGCGCTGAACCCAATGCCAAGATCACGTTCTGACTTTGTTGTAATGCAATTTCAATGGTTTGTAGATGCGCTAAATGAAAAGGCTGAAAGCGTCCAATAAAAACAAGATAGTCAAATGTGTACATAGGCGTAATTTCACTTTTTGTGAACTCATCAGTTGCGCCATTTAGGTAAATATGCGACATAATGAGGACACTTAAAAAATCAATCTGGATTAAAGCAAGGATAGTACGATGACACTTAGCTGTATTCAACAACCTCATCAACATTTGCAAGCAAATTTAGAAGATGGCGTACTCACCTTAGCCATTAACCGTTCAGAAGCAAAGAATGCACTTTACGGCGAACTTTATCTATGGATTGCAAAAGCATTAGATGAAGCTGATACAAATAAAGATGTACGTGTTGTTATTTTCCGTGGTGCAGAACAAGATTTTACTGCGGGTAATGACATGAAAGATTTCATGGGCTTTATGCAGAAGCCATATGAAGGCAAAGCGGGTGATCAGCCTCCATTTGTATTATTAAAAGCTGCGGCTCGTTTTTCTAAACCACTGATTATTGGAGTGAAAGGCGTAGCGATTGGTATTGGTGTAACAATCTTATTACATGCTGATATCGTATTTGCAGACAATACTGCCCTATTCCAAATTCCATTCGTAAGCCTAGGCCTTTCTCCTGAAGGTGCTGCGAGCCGTTTATTGGTCAAACAAGCAGGCTATCAGAAAGCGGCTGAATTATTATTCACAGCGAAGAAATTTGATGCTGCAACAGCAGTAAAAGCAAATCTCGTGAATGATGTCGTTGAAGATGTTTATGCAACCGCACAACAAACAGCTCAACATTTAGCAGCATTACCTTTAGCGTCTCTAAAACAAAGTAAAGCGCTAATGAAAAAAGACTTAGCTGAAATTATTGCTTGTGTCGATGAAGAAGCTGAAATCTTTATGCAACGTGTCCGCTCACCTGAAATGATGGAAGCGGTACAGGCCTTTATGCAAAAGCGTAAACCTGATTTTTCCCAGTTCAATTAATGAGGTAATCACTCATTAATGAAAAAAAACCACTTCATTGCAAAATCGAAGTGGTTTTTTTATTGAACGTCCCAATATAAATATAAAATAACTTTAGGATGACACTTTCCTCATGTCAGAACACACACAAACTGAAAAGAAACGTTATTACGAAGCCGCGCCACAGGACATTGATGTTGAAAATTTCCGTAAGGTGATTGAAAGCCGCCGTTCAGTACGTAAGTTCACGGATAAACCGATTCCAAGTGAGATTTTAGATGAATGTTTAGATTTGGCACTGCTTGCACCCAACTCATCAAACTTACAGCCATGGACATTCTATGTGGTGCAAAATCCAAGTAAGAAAAAGCAACTGGTTAAAGCATGCTTAGGACAGCTTGCTGCTAAAACTGCATCAGAATTGATCGTATGCGTGGCGCGTACAGATCGTGTTGATGAAATGGCAAAACGAAATATTAGCGAATTTCCATTTCCTGAAGCCCCTGCAATGGTACAAAAATATTACCGTTTTATCCCCTACAACTATAAAACAGGTTATTTCAATGCATTAGGTAACTTCAAAAAAGTTGCATTTAAAGTAGCCCGTACACTTGATAAACAACTTCCTGTGACTGCATTTAACCCTGCCGATGCTAAATTATGGGCAACTAAAACCACTGCTTTAGCATGTGAAAATTTGGTATTGGCTTTACGTGCCTATGGTTTTGACAGTTGTATGATGGAAGGTTTTGATGAGCCTTTAGTTTGTAAAATTTTAAAATTAAATGATCAACAGCATCCTGTCATGGTGATTGGTGCAGGTGAACGGGCTACAGATGGTGTGTTCTTCCCGCAGTATCGTTTTGATCGTGATTTATTTATTCAAAAAGTATAATTATTCAATATCTAATATTTGAATAAACTCAAAGGCAGGCTCTTCATAAGGATGGCTTGCCTTTAATACCTTTGCCACAACACTGGCTTTATCTTCAGGCACAATGGTTTCTACACGCCACTCTTCAAGCTGTTCTAGTTCGTCTAATTGTCCTAAAAATGGATTTGCACCTTTAATAGGTTTAAATTGCCCTATTCCTTTCACTTGCCAAGCACAATGTTCATAATTACCAATACTACCTGCTCCTGCTTCAAAAATAGCAAGTTTGGTTAATTCAATGTGTGATTCAGGCACGTAATAAATCAGTTTTAGCATATTCTTTTTGATTTCATTGTTCTTGCTCATTCATCGTTATTTTATATTGAATCCAAGAATAAAATAAGCCACCTGACGGTGGCTTATTTTTTTATTTCATATTAACCAATGAACTTACGTGCGTTGCGGAACATACGCAACCAAGCACCATCTTCAGCCCAATCTTCAGGCTTCCAAGAATGTTGTAAAGCACGGAAGTTACGCTCTGGGTGTGGCATCATTACTGTTGCACGACCATCTTTAGAAGTTTGTCCTGTAATCGCTTCAGGTGAACCATTCGGGTTCAATGGATAGTGCTGAGTTGGATTACCCAAGCTATCTACATAACGCAAGATCACTTGATTCTCTGCATTTAAAGCAGCAAGTTGCTGTTCAGTTGCAACCAAACGACCTTCACCATGCGCCACTGCGATTGGTAAAATCGAACCTTGCATATCTTCAAGCAATACAGAAACCGATTTTTCTACGCGAACATTAACAGCACGCGCTTCAAATACTTCTGAGGTATTGCGGTGGAAACGACCCCAATGCTCTGCACCTGGAATTAATGGTGCAAGTTGTGACATCATTTGACAGCCGTTACATACACCTAAGCTGAAAGTGCTCTCACGATGGAAGAACTGTTCGAACTGATCACGTAATTTCGGGTTGAACAATACTGATTTCGCCCAGCCACCACCAGCACCCATTACGTCACCGTATGAGAAGCCACCACAAGCCACTAAACCTTCAAAATCGCTCAAGCTGACACGACCTGCAAGTAAGTCACTCATGTGTACGTCGATGGTATTGAAGCCAACTTTGTCAAAAGCTGCTGCCATTTCCACATGACCGTTCACACCTTGCTCACGCAAGATTGCCATGTTTGGACGACGTGTATTGATAAACGGCGCTTCAACTGGCTCATTTAAGTCATATGTCGGTTGTGCAATTAAACCTTTGTGGTTTTGATCTGCAATTAAGGCAAATTCTTGATCAGCTGTTTCAACGTTGTCACGTAAACGTTGGATCTGATGTGATACTTCAGCCCAAGCTTGTTGTAATTCAGCACGCTCAAGCGTTAAACCATTTACAACAAGTTGATCAGTTGTATTCACACGACCAACAACAGCAATTGCATCTTTAAGACTTGATGCTGCAACTTCAACTTCTAACTGCACCCAATCAGCAGCCGTAATTTGAAGTACTGCACCAATTTCTTCTGCAAATAAGCTTTCAGTTGTTTGATTTTCTAATGCTACACCTAAGCGTGAAGCAAACATCATTTCAGCAACAGTCGCCAATAAACCGCCATCACCGATGTCATGGTAAGCTTTAATTACGCCACGATTGTTCCAGTCTTGAATCAAGGCAAAGAATGCTTTGAAGTCATCGAAACTATCCACATCAGGTGTCACTGAACCAATCGCTTTATACACTTGTGCAAGGATCGAACCGCCTAAACGGAATTGACCTTTCGACAAATCAATACGAACCAGTACTGAGTCTTCTAAATTCTTGAGTTCAGGTGTTAATGTTTTACGTACATCTAAAACTGGTGCAAATGCAGTGATCACACCAGTCATTGGCGAAGTAACGGCTTTGTCTTCACCATCGTTCCAAGTGGTACGCATTGAAAGTGAATCTTTACCGACAGGAATGGCAATGCCTAAAGCAGGACACATTTCCATACCAATCGCTTTCACACCTTCAAACAAGGCTTGATCTTCACCTTTTTGACCAGCCGCAGCCATCCAGTTTGCAGAAAGCTTGATATCACTAATTTGTTCGATGTTAGCACAGGCAATATTGGTAATTGCTTCCGCAACCGCTAAACGAGCCGATGCTGCTGGATTTAACAATGCCACAGGTGGACGTTCGCCCATCGCCATTGCTTCACCAGTGAAGCCTTGTAAGCTTGTCGTCGTTACTGCTGCATCTGCAACAGGAATCTGCCAACGACCAACCATTTGATCACGCGCAACCATACCTGTAATCGAACGGTCACCAATGGTGATCAAGAATGACTTAGACGCAACTGTAGGATTTTTCAATACACGGAAAATCGCATCTTTCAAATCAACTTTTGATGCATCAAAGTCGTTACCTTTACGTTCAATCGTTTCATACGAACGTTGCATACGTGGTGTACCACCCAACATGACTTGCATTGGGATATCGACTGCATTGTTTTCAAATAACGGATCTTCAACAGTCAAATGACGTGCTTCAGTCGCTTCACCAAGTACTGCAAACGGACAACGCTCACGTGCACAAATTTCTTCAAACTGTTCTAAAGATTCTGGACGAATCGCTAACACATAACGTTCTTGCGCTTCATTTGACCAGATTTCCATCGGGCTCATGCCTGGCTCTAAAGATGGAATCTTACGCAGGTTCAATACAGCACCTAACTCGTGATCATTCACTAGTTCAGGCATCGCATTTGATAGACCACCCGCACCCACGTCGTGTACAGACACGATTGGATTAAAGTCTTCTAAGCGCCAGCATGTATCAATGACTTCTTGGCAACGGCGTTCCATTTCTGGGTTTTCACGTTGTACTGAAGCAAAGTCTAAGCTTTCACCCATGGTACCGCTATCTACAGATGATGCAGCACCACCACCAAGACCGATTAACATGGCAGGACCACCCAATACAATCAGCAAGTCACCTGGTTGAATCGCATCTTTTTCAACGTGGTCAGGACGAATGTTACCGTAACCACCAGCAATCATAATTGGCTTATGGAAGCCTTTAACTTCACCATTCACATTCTGTTCGAAGGTACGGAAATAACCATTCAATGCAGGACGACCAAACTCGTTGTTAAACGCAGCACCACCCAATGGACCTTCAATCATGATTTGTAATGGCGATGCCATACGCGAAGGTTTACCGTAGTTATCTTCCCAAGGTTGTTCAAAACCAGGGATATTTAAGTTTGAAACCGTAAAGCCAGTTAAACCTGCTTTTGGTTTACCACCACGACCTGTTGCACCTTCATCACGGATTTCACCGCCCGAACCTGTTGCAGCACCTGCAAATGGAGCAATTGCAGTTGGATGGTTGTGTGTTTCAACCTTCATCAAGATATGAGCAGCTTGGCTCTTATATTTATAAACGAAGTGACCATTTTCATCCGCTTTCGGATAAAAACGCATGGTGTCATAACCCACAATGACAGAGGCGTTATCTTTATACGCCGACAATACATCTGTTGGAGATTCTTTATAGGTATTCTTAATCATTTGGAACAATGATAATGGTTGTTTTTCACCATCAATTGTCCATTCAGAACCAAAGATTTTATGACGACAGTGTTCAGAGTTCGCCTGAGCAAACATCATTAACTCGATGTCATTTGGATTACGACCCAGCTTTGTAAATGCTTCGGTTAAGTAATCAATTTCTTGCTCAGATAAAGCAAAGCCAAACTCATTATTCGCTTTAACTAACGCTTCTTTACCTTGGCTCAAAATATCAATTGAGTTCAATGGTTTCGGCGCTGTTTCTAAGAATAAAGCTTTTGCATCATCAATTTGAGCAAAAACACTCTCTGTCATACGGTCATGTAATGCCAATTTCACTTCATTCGAAATCTCTTTCACACCTTTCAGTGTAAATAGCAGACCACGTTCTAAACGGTGAATAGGTGTATTACAGTTTTGGAAAATATCAGTTGCTTTAGACGACCACGGCGAGATTGTCCCTACACGCGGTGTGACTAAAATCTGGATTTCATCACTTGCAGCTTGGCGAAGTTCGAAAGATTGACCATCGTTTAAAAGTTGTAATGCCGATTGATGTTGCTGCTCGTTGAGCGCTTGATCAAACAAATAAACCCACTGGCTGTCAAAAGATTGAACAGAACTCATTGACGCTAAACGGTTTAAGAGTTGAGCTTTCTTAAAAGAAGAATGTGCTGATGCACCGGCCACGATAAACATGTTGACTTTGGCTCCACGGGCGGGTCTAACGAACCTACCACAATGTGACTTATGAGAGAGCGCATATTCTACTGTGTCTTGCTCAAATCAGCTAGATGCAGCGCAATGATTTATCGCTGCTTTATTTCGTCAAAATTATTGTAATTTCATAAATAAAGTGATTTTTCGCTGTCGTCATCAAATCTACTTACATTTCTATTGATCGGACAATACAGCAATAAGACAAACTATGTCGCCCTACGCTAGTGCTTTAATCTTTTTTTTGGCATGATGATCTTGAACTCATAGTGAATAATGATGAATGGAACAAATGCGTTGGTTGGAATTGCTTTCTGCAATTCGTTTAGGCAGTAAAAAAAGCAGTACAGAATTGGCTCGAAGCCCATTTCACAAAGATTACGATAGAATTATATTTTCCCAAAGTTTTCGACAACTGAATAGAAAAACTCAAGTTCACCCATTGACTCAACACGATGGTATTCATACTCGACTGACTCATTCGCTAGAAGTTTCTTGTATTGGTCGTTCGCTCGGCATGTTGGCTGCTGAAAAAATCAAAGATGAATTACCAATGTGGATTTCACCAGCAGATGTTGGCGCAATCATTCAAGCTGCTTGCTTAGCGCATGATATTGGGAATCCACCCTTTGGACATGCAGGAGAATACGCGATTCGGGAATGGTTTGATGATGCATCGCATCGTGACTTTCTCAGCCAATTAACACCCGAAGAAGCAGCAGATGTACGTCAGTTTGAAGGCAATGCACAAGGACTACGTTTGCTTACTCGGATTGACTATCATCCTGATGATGGTGGCATGCGTTTGACCTGTGCCACACTCGGAGCTTATTTAAAATATCCATGGTTATCTAAAACCATTGAAGAACAAGGCGATATGCCATCGCATCAAAGAGCAAAATTTGGTTGCTATCAATCTGAAAAAGAAATCTTAAAACAATTGGCTGAACAGCTCGGCTTAATTCAACTCGGTGAATATCATTTTTGTCGTCATCCGCTGACCTATTTATTAGAAGCTGCAGATGATATGTGTTATGCACTTATTGATTTGGAAGATGGCATCATACTGAATATGCTCAGTTATGAAGAAGTTGAGCCGATCTTTCTCAATTTAATTGCCGATTTCGGTCTACCAGAAGAATTACACCTACCCCATACCACATGGCAGCAAAAAATCGCAGCTTTGCGTGGGCGTGTCATGAAGCGTTTAGTCGATGAAGTCACTACCGCTTTTGCCAAACATCAATATGAAATTTTAACCGGTCAACTCAAGGGTAGCCTATTACAATATTGCTCGCCCGATATTGAAGCAGGCATTCAAACGGCAAAAAATCTGGCGAGAGATCGTATTTTTGAACATCCCCAAAAATCAGGTTTAGAGATTATTGCACATCAAAGCTTACAAACGATTTTGGATGCTTTTATTCCTTTGACTATGCCGCACAAAACATTAAGCTTTAAAGAACAACGTTTAATGTCAATTTTGCAGCATTCAGGGGTAAATCTACAAAACAACCACTATAATAATATTATGCAAGTCCTCGATATTATTAGTAAGTTTTCTGACCATCAGGCCTATAGCTTAGCGCAAGAGTTACAAGGTAATAAAGTTGGGTTCTTTTAATGCTTGGGCGGCATATAGATAATGGCGTTTATCTATCAAGTTTTATTTATCTTGATCAATGGGTTAAATGCTCTAAATGTAATCAGCCAAGTCTCTTAAAATATCATAAACCTCGAGCGCCTGAAAAAAACAGGTATCAAGGTACATTTTTTCTGAGCTGTTTAAATTGCGCTTATCAAATTAACCCAAACCAAAATCATGATACTCCTCAGCTTCATAATGGACATTATGAAGCAACAACATACCAATGCTGCCAAAAATGTGGTGGAGTCTGGTTGAGAGCAAAGCAAAAATTGCTGAATGTAGGCTCATTACCCCCATTTATTCGGGCAAGGTGTCGCCTTTGCCAACATATATCAAAGTTTGAGCAATATGGACTAAATTTTATTTTAGATCAAAATATCGGCTACACCTTTTACGGCTTAGAGCTCTATTTAAAAACCCAAACTCAGCATGGCGTGATTTCTGTTTATAATATTGAACACTTAAAAGAACTCAAAACATTTATTCAAGCTGGGTTACGAGAGCGAACCTCTCAAACTGGAAATGGTAGTTATTTTTCCCGCTTACCTGCTTGGATAAAATCCACACGAAATCGTAAAGAAATTCTAAAAGCCATTTTGCGTTTAGAAGAAATGGCATCTACTATTCAACCATTAACAAATAAGTGAAAGACTCAATGATCGGATGTTTAATTGGCGAAGTGTTTGCCTTAGAAGCCCCAACCGTATTGCTCAATGTGAATGGCGTGGGCTATGAAATAGACACACCACTTTCGACATTTTGCCAATTACAAAAAGGACAGAAAGTCACGTTATGGACCCACTTAGTCGTTCGTGAAGATGCTCAGCAACTTTATGGTTTTAGTGAAGCTCAAGAAAAAATCATTTTCCGTACTTTGCTTAAAGTAAATGGTGTCGGACCCAAAATGGCGCTCGGTATTCTTTCGACTTTGAGCGTGGACATGCTCATCCATACAGTCGAACATGGTGATGTAAAAACACTGGTCAAAGTCCCGGGAGTTGGTACGAAAACAGCTGAACGCTTAATGATTGAACTACGTGATCGTTTTAAAGCATTTTCAACCACTACCGTTTCAAATAATACAGCGTCCGCTCAAATACAGTTCACTGGAAATTCTGCTATTGCCGAAGCTGAAGCCGCTTTACAATCACTGGGCTACAAACCACTTGAAGCACAGAAATTGATTCAAGCCGTTAAAGCAGATTTTACCGAAGCTAGTGATATTATCCGAGCTGCACTTAAATCATTGAATAAATAAAGATAGACCGAACTCATTATGCAAGACCGTTTAATCAGTGGTTCTGAAAAACCAGAAGATCATTTTGATCGTGCGATTCGCCCAACCTCTCTTGAAGACTATATTGGTCAGCCAGTGGTACGTGAACAAATGGAAATCTTTATTGGTGCTGCACGAGGTCGTGGTGAAGCACTCGACCATACCTTGATTTTTGGTCCGCCGGGTTTAGGTAAAACCACATTGGCGAATATTATCGCACGCGAAATGGGCGGTAATTTAAAATCTACCTCTGGTCCTGTATTGGAACGAGCTGGAGATTTAGCGGCGATGCTGACCAATTTGGAAGAGGGTGACGTTCTCTTTATTGACGAAATCCATCGCCTATCCCCTGTGATTGAAGAGATTCTTTATCCGGCAATGGAAGACTATCAACTGGATATCATGATTGGTGAAGGTCCTGCTGCTCGTTCAATTAAATTAGATTTACCACCTTTCACCTTAGTTGCAGCAACAACGCGTGCGGGGCTACTCACCTCACCTTTACGTGATCGTTTTGGGATTGTACAGCGTTTAGAGTTCTATTCTGTTGAGGATTTAACCCATATCGTAACCCGTTCGGCAAATCTCATGGATGTTCCGATTACCAAAGAAGGTTCAACTGAAATCGCTAGACGTGCACGTGGTACGCCACGTATTGCCAATCGTTTATTACGTCGTGTTCGAGATTATGCGCAAGTGAAAGGCACGGGTGAAGTGACACAAGAGATGGCACAACGTGCTTTAGACATGCTGAATGTAGATAAAGATGGTTTAGATACTTTAGACCGTCGTTATCTCAGTATGTTACTTGAGCGTTTTGAAGGTCGTCCAACAGGTGTTGAAGCTTTAGCAGCCGCGATGGCTGAAGATAGCGGAACACTTGAAGATGTAATCGAACCTTATTTAATCCAACAAGGTTATGTCATGCGTACTGCACGTGGTCGTATTGCAACAAATATGGCTTATTTACAGTTTGGTATGACACCACCTGAATGAAATGATTATTCTGCCTTTTCATTATAAAAAGGCAGAATAATGTTATAAATAAAAACCATAAAAAATTAATTTTTTGTTATAATTAACCACTTAAAATACTTATTTTTTTAAACACTTAAATTTTAATACGTAGGGTTAAAAATGACAAATAAAATACTAGTTTCTGCATTATGTACTGGAGCTTTATTATTAACAGCATGTGGAGGTGGCGGATCTAGCAATGAGAGCTATACAACAACTAGCACTGTTGACTATAATAAATCTAAAACTATTGATTCTATTAGCTTACCTATCGTAAGTCTAACTAGCATAAAATATAATCCACTATATTTTATTAGCAATCTAGCAGATGATACATTTTATTATGCAGATAAACTAAATAATAATCTTAGCCCTGCTGTGTCATGTGAATCTGGGACATTTAAAAAAGATACTGATGGCTCTGTTATCCTAAACAACTGTAAAAATATAAAAATCAATGATAATAGTTATAATTTCACCATTTCAGGTAAAATCTATAGTAATTATACTGTTAATGAAGATAAATCAGTAATCAACAATGATCTTTCTTTAACAAATTTCATTATCAAATACAATGATAGCGAAATTGAAAACTATAATGGTAAAGTAGTAAAAACATATACTTTCAATGACGCTACTGAAAACCTAAAAGTAGATTATAAGATTAATAACTTGATCTTTACATGGAGTGACAACACAAATAAGGAGAGTTATAATTTAACAGATTATCTACTTACAGAAACCCATAATGTTGGGACCTATACAACAACTAAAGCTCAGGCTAAAGGTAGACTACAAGCTACTATAGATAATCAAAAATTCTCTGTAATTTTTGATAGCAATCGTGAATATGATTTATATAGCTCTTCACCTAACATAGCGGTTATTAATATTCAAGACACAGACAACTCTAAAAATGCGATTACGATTAAAAATACATCTAATGGGAAAGTACTTATTAGCGCATTTGCAAATGGAACATCTGTATCAGGTTATCCTAAAACTGTAAATTGGGACTATTTTGAATAATCTTCTTTTTTAGTACTTTATGCTAAGCCTTCACAAATGAAGGCTTAGCTTTTTATGTGTATTCAAGAATATGTTATTTATTACTATTCCCATCTTATGATTGACGCAATATCATTCCCTCAATTGCTCGCAGTATGCAGAAATAGGTTAAGGATATGGCTAATCATTTTGAATTTAATATTCGTGTATATATCGAAGATACAGATGCAGGCGGTATCGTTTACCATGCCAATCACATTCGTTTTATGGAACGCACGCGAACTGAATGGTTACGTGCAGCAGGCGTCGATCATTACTGGCATCAACAAGACTACAACTTCGTTGTACATCAAATTCAGGTGAAATATGTACGTCCAATATTAATGGATGACTTAATTACCGTTACAGCACGTGTTATTTCGTGTAAAGCAGCATCTTTTGTGTTGCAACAAAATATTTATCGTGGTGAAATCTTGCTGGCTTCAGGTGAGGTTACGTTGGCATGTTTAAACAAAGAGTTAATGCCACGTAGACTTCCTGAAGAAATACGTGATCTGATTCAAAAAGAATTAGCACAGGACTAAAAATAAACTTTCGGCACAGTGACTTATGGCAACTAATTTAGAATCTTCTCTACATATTTCTGACCTGATTTTACAAGCCAGCCCAGTCGTGCAATTGGTCATGTTGATCTTATTACTAGCGTCAATTTTCAGCTGGTATTTAATTGCCAAATTACATATGGGTTTTAAAAAAGCAGCTCAAGATGATGAGCATTTTCAAAAAATGTTCTGGTCAGGTGCCGAATTAAACACGCTCTACAATAATGCTCAGTTAAACTCCAAACGTAGTGGCCTAGAAGATATTTTTTATCACGGTTTAGGTGAGTTTTTTAAACTACAAAAACGCAAAGCAGATACCAATCAAACGATCGAAGGTACTGAACGTATTCTTCGTGTCGGTCTAAGTCGTGATCAAGGCGGTTTAGAACAAGGTTTAGGAGCGCTTGCAAGCATTGGTTCTGTTGCGCCTTATATCGGTTTATTCGGTACGGTTTGGGGCATTATGAATGCCTTTATTGGCCTTGCTGCCGTTGATCAAGTTACTTTGGCAACCGTAGCACCGGGTATTGCTGAAGCACTTATTGCAACAGCAATCGGTTTATTTGCAGCGATTCCTGCTGTGCTTGCTTTTAACCACTTCACAGCGAAAGGTGAATCAATTTATTCAGATCGTGCATTATTTGCAGAAGAAATGGTCGCTCTTTTACAGCGTCAAGCGATTGGATCGTCACAGGAAGATGCATAATGGCAATTCAACGATCTGGGCGTTTTGAACGCATTAAAAAACCACTGAAAAGTGATATGAACGTTGTACCCTATATTGACGTTATGTTGGTACTTTTAGTCATTTTCATGGTCACTGCACCTATGATTACCAGCGGCATCAAAGTTGATTTGCCCCAAGCCAATAATAATCCTATCGAATCGAAAGATATGCCTGCAATGGTAACGATTGGCAAAGATGGCAATATTTATTTGCAATACCAAGATCATAGAGATAGTGAACCTCTTTCACTTGAGCAGCTTGAAGCTATTTTGAGTAATGCTCAAAAGCAAGCGGAACAAGAAAATAAACAACTCACTGTATTAGTCAATGGTGATAAATCTCGTCCTTATGGTGAAGTTGTATCACTCATGGCAAGTTTACAAGAAGCAGGTTTAACTCAAGTTGGTTTACTGACAGAGCCATTAAAATAAGTTATGAAAAAATTTCAAGAGCCACCTTTTAAACAAAATGCAATTGCGCTAGGTTTTACCCTTGGGGTACATGCAATTGCGATTGTTGGCTTGCTTTTCTTAGGTCAAAGTAAACCGCCTAAGCAACCGAAAAAACTGACGACTGTTCTCATCAAGCCAGAAGATTTACCACCACCGATGGCAAAACCTGTAGAACAGGAAACGACTGCTGAAAATCAAGTGGAAGAAATATTAAGCCCTGTTATAGATAATACTCAACCTGAAAATGTTCCTGCCACTCCACCAACGCCTACTGCACAGCAACTTGCTGATGCAAAACAAAAAGCAAAAGAAGCAGCCCAAGCAAAACAAGCAGAAGAACAACGCAAAATTGCCGAAAAACAACGTGCAGATGAAGAAGCAAAACGTCAAATAGAACAAGCTACTGCTGATAAAGCTGCAAAAGATAAAGCCGCTGCCGATAAAGCTGCAAAAGACAAGGCCGCTGCTGATAAAGCTGCAAAAGACAAAGCCGCTGCTGATAAAGCTGCAAAAGACAAAGCCGCTGCTGATAAAGCTGCAAAAGACAAAGCCGCTGCCGATAAAGCTGCAAAAGACAAAGCCGCTGCCGATAAAGCTGCAAAAGACAAAGCCGCTGCTGATAAAGCTGCAAAAGACAAAGCCGCTGCTGATAAAGCTGCAAAAGACAAAGCCGCTGCTGATAAAGCTGCAAAAGACAAAGCCGCTGCTGATAAAGCTGCAAAAGACAAAGCCGCTGCTGATAAAGCTGCAAAAGACAAGGCTGCTGCTGACAAAGCTGCAAAAGACAAGGCTGCTGCTGACAAAGCTGCAAAAGACAAAGCCGCTGCTGATAAAGCTGCAAAAGACAAAGCCGCTGCCGATAAAGCTGCCAAAGACAAAGCCGCTGCCGATAAAGCTGCCAAAGACAAAGCCGCTGCCGATAAAGCTGCAAAAGACAAAGCCGCTGCCGATAAAGCTGCAAAAGACAAAGCCGCTGCTGATAAAGCTGCAAAAGACAAAGCCGCTGCTGATAAAGCTGCAAAAGATAAAGCAGATGCCGAAAGAGCCGAAGCAGATGCAAAAGCCGTTGCTGCTAAAAAGGCAGAGCAAGAGGCAGCTCAGAAAAAGGCAGATTCGAAAAAAATTGCTTCGACTGCCAAACGTGATTTCACAAATAAAATTGAAAGAGCTTGGAATGTCCCTTCTGGTTCAACAGGACAAAAAGCAACAGCCCGTGTAACACTTAGTGATAGTGGTGCTGTTTTATCTGTGATTGTAAATTCTAGTGATCCCGATGTAAAAGCAAGTGTAGAAGCCGCTGTTCGAGCCGCTGCTCCTTACCCTATGCCAGATGACCCTGATGCACGCCGTGAAGCAAGAAGCTTTACTTCTAGCTTTACTGCAAAACAGTAATGAATAGTTAACGTTACATGCTTTTAATAGAACAAAGCCTGTAACTATGTTAAATAATCAACAGCCACAAAAATACGAACATAAGTAATTGTAACTATGGACAAGACTCGTAAACACCTCATCTCCTTAGCAGTTTTGACTGCTATTAGCGCAATTGTTCCAACAGCAATTTTTGCACAACTTCACCTTGAAATTGCAAAAGCACCCGAACAAGCACCAAAAATTGCAATTATCCCTTTTACAAATGACAACTCGCTTTACCCAATTATTGAGAATGACTTAAATCGTTCAGGTCGATTTACAAGTGCATCGCAAAACTTACCTGCAACTGCAAGCATCAACCAAATCCAAGCTGGTGATTGGCAAAATGCTGGTGTGCCATATGTGGTGGTTGGTCAAATTAAAAACATTGATGCGAATACATTTGAAATCCATTACCAACTCTATGATGTACAAAAACAACAATATTTATTAAATGAAGTGCTGACTGTACCAAACTCTCGTGTTCGTCAAGCTGGGCATATGATCAGTGATGCGATATATCAAGCACTAACTGGTATTGCGGGTGATTTTAGCGGTCGTATTGCCTATGTATTACGCAATCCAGAAACCCCTGCTCAACGCTATACATTACAAATTGCTGATACGGATGGTGAACAACCTAAAACGGTACTGTCATCACGAGATCCAATCCTTTCTCCAACATGGACACCTGACGCTAAAAAAATTGCTTATGTCTCTTTCGAAACTAAACGCCCTGCAATTTACATTCAGGATTTAGCAACGGCTCAACGTGAGGTTTTAGCGAGTTTCAAAGGCTTAAATGGTGCACCAAGCTTCTCGCCCGATGGGCAATCAATGTTGTTCACAGCATCTATGCATGGTAATCCTGAAATTTATCAGATGAATTTAAATACGCGCCAACTACAGCGTATGACCAATGACTCAGCGATTGATACCGAAGCACGTTATGCACCTGATGGAAAATCATTTATTTTCACCTCAGATCGTGGCGGTTCTCCTCAAATTTATCGCTACAGTTTTGATGATAGTTCAGTTAAACGCCTTACCTTCAAAGGTGCATTTAATGCTCGCGGCACGTTAAGTGCTGACGGTAAAAAAATTGCTTTAGTTCATCGACCAAGTGGCAGTAATTACAAAGTCGCATTACAAGATATTAATACAGGGATCACTAATATATTGACACCAACCAGTCTGGATGAGTCACCAAGTTTCTCTCCGAATGGGCAGATGGTTGTTTATGCAACACGTGAGGGTAACCGCGGCTTACTCTCTATTATGTCTACAGATGGTCGATTCCGTATGAATTTACCAAGCGAACAAGGTGAAGTCCGTGAACCCGCTTGGGCACCAAAATAAATTTGATTGATTGGAGAATCACATGAATATTAAATACCTAACACTTCCACTCTTAGCTGCGACGATTGCTTTCACGGGTTGTGCGAGTCGTAAACCTGCTGCTGAAATCACAGCAGGCAATACAGCACCTAATACATCAACCACCGTAAGCACCGAAGGACTAAGTGAAGATGCTGCATTGAATGCACAGAACTTGGCTGGCGCTTCATCAAAAGGGGTAACTGCTGCGAACAAAGCTTTTTTAGCGAAACGTGTTGTTCACTTTGATTACGATAGCAGCGATCTATCAAATGATGACTATCAAACACTTCAAGCACATGCACAGTTCCTCGTTGCAAATGCCAATTCTCGGGTGGCATTGACAGGTCACACGGATGAACGTGGTACGCGTGAATACAATATGGCTTTAGGTGAGCGTCGTGCAAAAGCGGTCGAAAGTTTCTTGATTACCAATGGTGTCAACCCACAGCAGTTAGAAGCCGTGAGCTACGGTAAAGAAGCACCTGTAAACCCAGGTCATGACGAAGCAGCGTGGAAAGAAAATCGTCGCGTAGAAATTAATTATGAAGCAGTGCCACCATTATTAAAATAATGTTCGGATTTGCAATAAAAATGCTCACAATGTGAGCATTTTTATTTTGATTAAGATGAAGATTTTTGCTTCGACTGAGGTTGCATCGACTCAATCATATCGTGCTTATTAAATTCTTTGTACTCAGGCTTCGCTTCATACTCTTTCCAAGCATCTTTCACACTTTCTTTCGAAATCGTATCTAAGCTAATCGATTCACTTGGCGTAGGGGTAGCTTCAAAATTTTTGGTTGACATCGTTCCTCTCCAAACTTCCTGTCTAGTATGCAATCAACATAGCATGTAATAGAATGCTTGTAATCACAAAAGCAACATAAATAAAGTAAGATAATTTTTATTTTCGAGCGATCTCATCTAGAATAGCGACATTCTTTTTATCAATTTTTGATGCGGCTAAATCGGAGCAATTCAATATGTCAAACCTTACATTATCCCAATATTTAGAACAACAAAAAGGGAATTTGACACCAGAATTGGCACAAGTCATTGAAACAATCGCGGCAACATGCCAAACCATTGACCAAGCACTACAAAAAGGCGCTTTAGCTGGTATTTTAGGCAGTGCTGGCAACGAAAATGTACAAGGTGAAACTCAAAAGAAATTAGATGTCATTTCTAACGACTATCTTATTGATGCATTAAAAGCGCATCCGCAAGTAGGTGGATTAGCTTCTGAAGAATTGGATGATTTCACACCTGCCCAAGAAAATGGCAAATATTTAGTGTTATTCGATCCACTCGATGGTTCAAGCAACATCGACATCAACATGTGTGTCGGTACAATTTTCTCTATTCTTCCCGCTAAAAATGCAGTCACTCAATCTGCAGATTTTATGCAAGCGGGTACTGAGCAAGTCGCTGCTGGGTATGTACTTTATGGCCCTTCAACCATGTTAGCGCTTACCGTAGGTGCAGGTGTTGTATTCTTTACTTTCGATCCAACCACTCAAACCTTCCTACTGACTACGAATCAAGTTCAAGTTTTAGCAGATACACAAGAATTCGCTATCAACTCATCAAATCAACGTCATTGGGAAAATCCAGTGAAACGCTATATTGACGAGCTTTTAGCGGGTAAAACATCAGTCCGTGAAAAAGATTTCAATATGCGTTGGGTTGCATGTATGGTCGGTGATATTCACCGTATCTTATGTCGTGGCGGCATCTTCCTCTACCCTTATGATCTCAAAGATCCTAAAAAAGCAGGTCGTTTGCGTTTAATGTATGAAGCAAATCCAATGAGCATGTTAATTGAACAAGCTGGTGGTGCCTCTACGACAGGACGTGTTCGCATTATGGATATTCAACCAACAGAATTACACCAACGTGTTCCTGTTATAATTGGCTCTAAAAATGAAGTGGAACGTGTAACAAGCTACCACTAATTACTTTTATATTCAGGGCATTATTATCATCTTATAATGCCCTTTTGGATCTTTATATTATGGCTGTTATTTTTCTAGAATCAAAAGACAATGCAAAAATCAAACATTTGCGTGGGCTGATCGAACTCAATAGTGCTCGAAAGAAACATCAGCAAACTGTTCTAGAAGGTACTCATCTGTGTTTAGCATGGCTACAACAACATAAAAAAATCTTTTCATTATTTACGACTGAACAAGCTCTCGATCATCCTGAATTACAAAAGGTGATTGAATTACAACAGGGACATATTTTTGTCATTAGTGAAGTACTGTATAAAGATTTAAGTACTTTAGGTACAACTCTGCCTTGTTTAGCAATTGTCGATCTCCCTAAAACATCATTAACAATTGATTTTAAAGCTGATACCTTAATCTTAGAAAATGTGCAAGACCCTGGAAATGTTGGTACGCTATTGCGTTCGGCTGCCGCAGCCAACATTAAGCAAGTAATTTGTACGCAAGGTTCAGCTTCTCTTTGGTCCCCACGTGTATTACGCGCAGGAATGGGTGCCCATTTTAGCGTACATTGTTTTGAGAATTTTCAGTTAACCGACATTCTTCCCAAGTTTCAAATTCCTGTGTTTGTAACGAGTTCACATCGTTCAACCAGCTTGTATAGCAAAGATTTAAAGCAAGCATGTGTTTGGATTTTAGGTAATGAGGGACAAGGTGCAAGTGACTATGCCCTAGAACATGCTCAGGCTGTTACTATTCCTCAACCGGGCGGGCAAGAATCTTTAAATGTTGCAATTGCTGGATCAATTTGCTTTTTTGAAATGGTTCGCCAACGCCAATAAAAACGTTAAATTATTTTAAATACGATTTTTTTAATGAAAAAATCCATTACACTCATAAAATAATTGCTTAAGTTGTCAACGCATCCACCATTTTCAACGTTATATGATTAATTAATTGAAATAATGGTGGGTATCCATGACAGGATTTTCCATCTCTATGGATTTAGCACCGAAACAGGCTCGAACTGAAAATGGTACTGATTGTAGTACTGTTGAACAACGTCTGCGTTTTTTTATGCAAGACGTTACAGGTCGTGCACTTGTGATGATGGAAAGTGCAACTCAGGGACAACAAGGCATTGCAATGGATTTGGTACAAGAAGCCTTTATTTCATTGCATAAATCGTATTCAGATAAAAGTATTGAAGAATGGTATCCATTGTTTTATACCATTTTAAATAACAAATTACAGGATTGGAGGCGCAAAGAAGCGCGTCGAGCAACTCCTTTCTCATTATTCAAAAAAATTAGCTTAGACGATGATGAGGAAATTATTGATGTGGTAGATGAATCTACCCCCAATCCATTCGAATTTCTTAATCAAGAAGTCACAATGGATGAAATTCAGGCTGCCATCAACCAATTACCAGTACGTCAACAGCAAGCATTTATGTTAAGAGCTTGGGAAGGTTTTGATACTGCAACCACCGCTCAAATTATGAATTGCAGTGAAGGTAGTGTAAAAACCCATTATCATCGTGCAATCCAAGGGCTTAGAATTGCTTTAGAGCATTTAAATCCACATACGGGAGGGTCATCAAATGAATAAAGATGAGTTCACTAAATCAGTGACTTCCAAACTCGATCAACTAGCAAAAGAGCAACATCACAAAAAAATGTTAGTGATGAACCATGTTCTAGATACTGTCCAAAAGAAACCAACCTCTTATTACAGCCTCTGGAAAATGGGAGGCTTTGCTTTAGCAGCAGCTCTTACTGGTATCGTTGTATTACCAAACTCTCTACAACTGAACGATAAGCCACAAAGTCAGGTCGTTGTAAATCCAAAACTTTCACCACAAATGGTTGAAGATATGGAAATGTTGATGGTACTTGGTGAGGATAAAGGTCCACATGGCAGCTAAGAAAATAGCAATTGTTGTGTGTGCACTCAGCTTACTTCAAACAAGTTTTGCTGGTTCTGAGCGTTTTTGGGTGTTCTCAAAATCAAATAAACCAACTACAGAAGAAGCTTGGGATGATTTATCTCCAGAAGAACAACGTGTTCTTATTCAACGTTATCAAAGTTTAAAAGAAATCCCAACTGATCAGGGCTCTCAGCTTCAACAAAGAATGGAATGGTTTACTCAGCTTCCAGAAGATGAAAAACAAAAAATGCGTAATGTTTGGCAAAAACTGGGAACTCAGGAACGGAACACTTTGCGTAAACGTATGCAAAATGCCAGTGCCGAAGATAAAGTGAACATCCGTGAAGAATATTTAAGCAAATATTCTGAACACTAATTGTTTTTATATGAATTTCTCTTTAGTTGTATACATTTAATTTATAATTTGAACATATAAAAAGAGCGCTTTAAAAGCGCTCTTTTTATTCACTCTTACTTTTTATAACGACGATATGCTAGTAAACCCAACAAACCTAATGCAGAGAAGATACCCATACTTCCTCCGCCGCTTTTCGCAGGTCGAGTATCATCCGAGGTAGTTGCTGTACTAATTACGTTTACAGTTGCTAAATTTGAAAGTTTTGGTGTTTCATCATTATCATAAACTTGATAATTAAACGAATAATTAAATGGATTAAAAGTATTTACTTCTTGAATATAAATATTTCCACCATAACACGTTTCTTTTTGATCAGGCGGAGGACATTTACCTTTACGATCAGCAGTAACTATTAGATTTTTTGTTGGGACGTTCGATAATCTTATCGGTAATTCTAACCCATCTTCATTTATCCAAAAGTCTGACTTATTAGGTTTTGTTTCAGGACCTTTACCACCTGGGCCTGTATCACCTGCATCGTTAGCTAGTTCTAAAAGATTCAATTTTGCGATTTCTTTTTGCTGATACTTTAATGTCACAGATGTATCTTTAGCTTCAGGTGCTTGATTTGTAAATGAGGCCTTAATTAAACCTTTTGTTTGTATTGTATGATCATTTTTATATGTGATGGTATAACTACACAAAGCTTGTTCACCATCTTGTGTAATCGTATCATCTTTTCTATACACAACAATTTGTTGAATCTCAGGGACCCAAGTACATACTAAATTTCTATCTTCACGAGAATTTAGTTGACCATTAACAACTGAACCAACCCCAACCGTATCAACTTTAATATCATACAATTCCGGACTAAAAAAATCTAATCGGTGACTTTCATCAGATAAAGCAACCTCATGTGGTAATGGAAGTTTAAATGATTGTAAATCGATATAAATAGCTCGATATTTCAAATTTTCTTTTTTATCGTAATATTCAACTAATTTTTTATATTGCTCTAAGCGATATTTATAGTAAGTAAGATATTCCTGATCATTCGGATTCTTAACTAGATTATCAAAATAATCATTTTGAGTCTTATAATCACTGATTAATTGACTTAATGATCCATTAGTAATGCTATTAATATCACCAGCTGTTAGCCGCATCAACTCTACAGAACCAATATCACATGTATTTTTTGCTTCCGGTTGATAAAATAATACTCTATCAGCAAGACGAGCTACTCCTCTTTGATCATATTCACTACAACCAGTTGTACCTTCACCACTTACATTCACTAAATCCTGCTTATCAGCTCCTGCTTGTGTTATTCTTTTTGGATAATACATTGGTAAAAAAGCAGTATATTGAGATGCTGGGGCCATTGAACTTAATACAGTATCCATAGGAACATTGGTTAAATCAATGTTTGTTGTATTAGCTGTATTTAGCTCTGCGGGTAAATCACATTTGCCATTATTTAATAATGAAAATGCATTATAGACAGCACCAATTCCCACATTCTCTTCTTTTGAAGCATCACCCAACAAATAACGACAAGAATATGCTCCTGAATTATAAGCAATTATATTAAAAAGCAAAGTCTTTACACCAATCTTATCATATAGAAAAGTTGTATATGCTTTATTTTCTACAATAGTGTTACTTGTTAGTGCTAATGCACTACCACTACTTAATATTGTTGAATTGTTTTGATCTTCAGATCCAGCTTTTGTATCACCACTAAATTTTATTAAATTTCCTTTGACAGAGTTAGCGGTATTCTGAGCAATTGTATTTGCCTCCAACATCACTGCAGGCAAGCCACAGAACTCCATCATACTTAATGAAGTATCCGATCCATTTTTTATCAGACTACTTGCTGTAAAACTTATATTTCTTTGCGAATATAGATTATCATTCTTACAAGCCATTGCAATTACACTACCAATTGTAGCGTCATTACCTTCAAATAAACTTTTAGAA
The DNA here is from genome assembly GCF_002165335.1 of Acinetobacter sp. WCHA29. Lineage (NCBI taxonomy): Bacteria > Pseudomonadati > Pseudomonadota > Gammaproteobacteria > Moraxellales > Moraxellaceae > Acinetobacter > Acinetobacter sp. WCHA29. The sequence continues at coordinate 19,701 of NZ_NHRQ01000010.1, read as the reverse complement.
ATTGTAGCCGAAGCAGCTAGTCCAGCTAGATAAATTGCCCCACCTGCACCAGTAGTTGCTTTAGAGTTTAATACCTTAATACTTTGCAAGGTAATATTTGCACCAGCATAAATTGCACCACCATTTCCCTGATTAGGCGCAACACCATTCGCAAGTATTAAATTCGTTAAAGTTAAAGGGTTCTTACCAGCAGTTGTATTAAAAATTCGAGAATTCTCTGCTTTGATAGTCGTCTTAATTTCAACTTGTGCAGGATATTGATTCGCAACATCATTAATTAGAACATTTTTTTCATTCCAATTAGCTGGAGCTGCTCCCCATATTCTCACTTCTGAGTCAGGTGTTAATTCACTTTTTAATGTATATTCACCCGCTTCTAATTGGATATCTTGAGTATTAGAATAAATATCCGCAACAACACAACCATGTGCAGATACACGCGTTTTTGCAACCTCTAAAGCTTCTCTGATTGAACAAAGAGAATCTTCTTTATTTTCATCATTAAAGGTAGTCACTTTAATTGGTGCTGTTGCACTATTTGTTGCAGCTAACAATGGCATAGCTGAAACAACCATTAACGTTAATAAGGTTTTCTTATAATTTTTCATCTCATTTATCATCCTTGATTATGATTTAAAACGTCTCAATCCAATTAAACCAAACACCATTAAAATCCATCCAAAATCCATGCTGCCAACATTTACAGTTTTATTTTGAAAATTATTTGGCGGATCTTGGACAATTGTCGTAGGAATATCAATATAGTAATTTGAAGGGTCATTAAGCCTAGTGATTGTAGTGATTACACGGATATTAAATTTATCTGCACCATGCCAATTACCATTTGGCACATAGACAATATTCCCTTTTGAATCTATTGTTAATTTACCTTTTGACTTTGTTTCAGTCTGTTCAATATTAAGACAACCTGATTGCCATGGTAATCCGTTAGCATCTGTATCACTCTTAAATATTATTTTACACGCCTCAGGATCAACTAATTCACCATCCAATAAACTATTCGCAATACTAAACTTTGCGATTTGACCATATAGAATATCTTGCCCAGCAATTTCTACATCATTACGATTTACTACCAACTCAATCGCACCTAGATCACATAGTTCACTATAAACACTGCGCACTTTACCTCGTTGATCAGAAGTTTCACAACTAATAGCCCCCTTGTTTGTTCCATCGCTAAAAATCCTCCCCTTATTAATGATTAGAGAGTCAGACAATGAATTATAAGAAGTTAATAATCTTGGTTGAAAAAAACCTAACATTTGATCTTTGGGAGTCGTATAAGGACATAATAATCCTTTGTCCTGAGGTAAATCACAATCCCCCTCCACTTTTCCACCTGCGATCAAATCAGTGTTTAATAGAAAATTTGGCAGTCCAGCGGGTGCATTACGATTGCAATCCACCTCTGTCAAATTACTTTGAATAACCGAAGAATCATTACTATCTGCAACACAGTTTTTATTATTTTTAGCTATGATACTATTTGAAATAAACGCACCATTCTCTAATTCAGCGGGTTTTGTGTCAGTAGCAGGGGTTGAAATCCATTTCGGAGCTTGCAAATATAGTCCAGCATCATTATAAATCATCGTAATATTATTGATCACCATTCCCCCTCGAATATTTGCTACATAGCCTCCCTTATTATTAAAAATGGTGGAATTTCTGATTCCAAATGCTGTTAAGGTTAAGGCGTTCGAAATCGCAGTATCACTATAAGCATTTTGTACATATAAAATACTTCCATTTGCTTTTACTTCATTATTCTTTATCACTGATTGAGTAATAATATAACGAGGAACTTCACTATAAATGACCGCCCCCTGATCAGCTTTATTACCTTCAAAAATAGTATTACTTACACTAACAACACCTGCAGTTTTCTTGTCAGATAGTAAACCTTTATTATAAATAGCACCGCCTAAACTTGCATTACCATCCATCAATCTAGAGTATTGAATTGTTAATATTTCTCGATTTGAAATCAAACCACCTTCAACTACTTTTTGGGATGATCCTTTTAAATTTAATTCATTAAAGTTAACAATTAATGGGTCTTTTTCAACATCATTATCATCAACAATAAATAGGCTTTCTGCGCCTATCATTTTAATAGTAGCGTTATTTAAACCTTTCTTTGTGTCATTAAAGCTTGTACTAGCAGCAGTTTTAATTGTCATTGCAGCTTTAACTTCAAGTGCTTTACTCAAAGTATACTCTTTATCACGATCTAGGATAATAATCGATGAAGCATCTTTATTACCGCAACCATGATAACCATTTTCAAATTCTTTTTGGGTACGATTATTTAAGAATGTTACAGCTTCACGTAATGAACAAACGGTATCATCTTTGTCTTCATCAACTAATGTTGTAACTTGAATATCCGCAGAATATACATGTCCAGTAATCGCAAATAAAGCGCAGGCAAGCGTCCGTTTGAGCATACCGTTCTCCTTCTATTTTCATTTTTCTTAGTATTGCAAACTACAAATTTGCAACCACATTCCTTTGTGCGTACTTTGTCATAGCTGTCAAAATTACTCAAGAAATTTTATGCGATTAGTGATATTCATCAATCAGAGCAAAAATTTGCTTAATCGTTGTATTTGAGAGCTTTGTTTTCTCACCTTTCAACATCTTTTCAAGTTGGGCAAGTGTCTGTAATAGAATGGAAGCTTGATGTGGCCCATTACTCAACAAATAATCAATAATTTGTTGGTCAAAATGAATTCCTCGCCTCGTCATAACAGAGTGTAATAAAGCCTGTCGATCTGTATATGAGCTTCCATTTGGCACTTTGACACTGACCGCTTGAGTCAGTCTCGACTGTAAGTCAGGTAATTCTAATTTTAATTCTATCGGTGCTACACGAGATGAAAAGACCAGTTGTCCATCATGATTATTCATTAAATGAAAAACAGCTTTTTGCCAATGAGGTACACCACTAATTGCATCAATATCATCTAATGCCACTAAATCATAAAACTCTAATGAAGTAATCGCTTCAATTGGTGCATCTAATAATTCTAATAATGAGACTTTTATTGCACGACGACCCAATTCTAAATATGAATCACAAATTGCAGAGAGTAAATGGCTTTTACCAGTACCAGCACCGCCATAAACATAAAAGCGATTTACCAGTCCAGTATGTAACTGTCGTATCGCATCAACTACATGACCCCACCCTGGCCCCGAAAAATCGCTAATTCGCGCATCGAGCTGTGGTTCTATATCGAGTTGTAGTTGACGCATATCGTTAATTTGTTCCTCAATTACTTTAGATCATTTGAATGTGAAGTTTCACTATCTTGAGAGTTTTTAATCTCAATATCAAATTCTACATCACCAGCATCCACATTTATACGTTGAATTTCACCATGTTGAATACTGACCTCAATTGGAGATCCGTAAAATCGACTTTTTTCGTAATTATCTCTTGCGTGTTTAAGTAACACGACGATAACAGCCGCTACAGGCAAAGCAATCAGCATCCCTAAAAAACCACCCAGTTGAGCACCAGCTAGTACCGCAAATACAACAGCAACAGGAGATAGACCAATTTTGTCACCAAGTAAGAAAGGCTGCAAAATATATCCTTCCACCATTTGCCCAATCATAAATACAATACCCACTAAAAGTAACTGCATCCAATCAAGACCAAACTGGAATAATGAAGCAATCACGGCTGCGATAATACCAACCCCAAAGCCTAGATAAGGGATAATACTGGCCAAACCAGCAATCATTCCAATAATTAAACCCACTTCTAAACCAATGATTTGCAGGCCAACGGCATACACTATTCCTAATAGCAGCATTACGAGGAACTGACCTTTAACAAACGCTCCAAGCACACTATGACATTCACGAACAATGACTAAAGTTGATTCTTCATATGGACGAGGTATTAAACGACGCATACTTTGCAACATTCTTTCCCAATCAAGTAAGAAATAGAATGAAATGATAGGAATCAAAATAAATACGCCACCTAATTGAATAAAATTCAAACCAGATTGTGCTAAACGTAAAGCCATGGCTTGAATACTATCTGCACTGTAATTCGTTTGAATGTATTCCATAATTGCTTTAGAAATCTGTTCTGTATCCAACTCCATTGGAACAACATTAAAAGTATGGGATACCCAAGGTAGAAATGTCGCATTTACCCAATGTATACCTGCTGGAATACTATCTCGCGCATAGATTAATTGCTTCCAAACCAATGGGACAAGGAACCATAAAACAACTGTTAAGGTTATGCCAATCCCAACAAAGACGAGACTGATCGCCAACCAACGAGGTAATTTAATTTTTACAAGGACATCTACAAGGGGACTAAAGAGATAGGCAATAAAAAAAGCGCCAACAAATGGTAATACAACTGGTTTTAATAGATACAACACCCAAAGTAGTAATGCGAGTCCTGCGAGGATAAAGATACGACGTAGTACCTGATCTTGCATAAAATCTAGCCTTTTTTCGTGTAATCGTTATAAATGGGAAAAAAATTTAATTAAAGATAGCATTTTCGAGCATAAATAACATAAGAGTTTCGTATATTCAGGTTATAATCTGCCGCCAATGCGGAGACTTCACTATGAGCAACTCAACTTCTACCCCAAATACTGGTTTAAGCTATAAAGATGCGGGCGTCGACATTGAAGCGGGCGACGCACTGGTCGATCGTATCAAATCTGTCGCTAAGCGTACCACTCGTCCTGAAGTCATGGGCGGTTTAGGTGGTTTTGGCGCACTATGCAAAATTCCAAAAGGCTATGAAGAACCTGTATTGGTTTCTGGCACAGACGGCGTAGGCACAAAATTACGTTTAGCGTTAAATCTAAATCGTCACGACACGATTGGTCAAGATCTTGTTGCAATGTGTGTAAACGATTTACTTGTTTGTGGTGCTGAACCATTATTTTTCCTAGACTACTATGCAACAGGTCATTTGAATGTTGATGTTGCAGCAAATGTAGTAACGGGTATTGGTAAAGGTTGTGAACTTGCTGGCTGTGCACTTGTTGGTGGTGAAACTGCTGAAATGCCAGGTATGTATGAAGGCGAAGATTACGATCTTGCTGGTTTCGCTGTTGGTGTAGTTGAGCATAGTAAAATTATTGATGGCACTAAAGTAAAATCTGGTGATGTACTGATCGGTGTTGCATCAAGTGGTGCGCACTCTAATGGTTACTCATTACTACGCAAAATTTTAGATGTTAAGAACGTTGATTTAACTCAAATCGTTGATGGTCGCCCACTTGCAGATGTTGCAATGGAACCGACTCGCATTTATGTAAAACCTGTTTTAGAACTTTGCAAACAAGTTGACGTGCATGCCATGGCACACATTACTGGCGGTGGTTTACCGGGTAACTTACCGCGTGTTCTTCCGAATGGCGCTCAAGCTGTAATTGACGAGTCAAGCTGGGAATGGTCTGAATTATTCCAGTTGTTACAACGTGAAGGTAATGTAGAACGCTTTGAAATGTATCGTACATTTAACTGTGGCGTTGGCATGGTAATCGCTGTTGATGCAAGCGAAGCTGATAAAGCAATTGATGTATTAAATGCTCAAGGCGAAAAAGCATGGAAAATTGGTTATATCCAAGAAAATGCTGAATCAGTTGAAGGTGCAGACGAAAAAATTCGCGTGATCTTTGCATAATGAGAATTGCTGTCCTTGTCTCAGGCAACGGTAGCAACTTACAAGCCCTGATAGATGCAAATCTATCGGGGCAAATCATTGGTGTACTCTCAAATAAAGCTGATGCCTATGCATTGCAGCGTGCTGAGAAAGCCAATATTGCAACCGCTGTTATTTCACATAAAGATTATCCAAATCGAGAAAGCTTTGACGATGCTATGCATCAGCAATTGCTTGCTTGGGAAATTGACTTAGTTATCCTTGCAGGTTTTATGCGTATTTTAACGCCAAACTTTGTCAGTCAATGGCAAGGTAAAATGTTAAATATCCACCCTTCTCTGCTGCCTTTTTATAAAGGAATTAATACCCATCAACGTGTATTAAATACTGGAGATCGCTTGCATGGTTGTACCGTTCATTTTGTCACTGCTGAACTAGATGCAGGACAAAGTATAGCGCAATCCGCCATTCAAGTGAGTTTGCATGATAATGTAGAAAGCCTAGCACAACGTGTGCATGAGCTTGAACACTTCATCTACCCTCAGGTTGCAGAATGGTTATGTAATGGTCAACTCACTTGGACAAATGGTCAAGCATATTTCAATAAAAAACCTTTAGAACGACCAATTCAATTTGCTCAATTCTAAAAATAAAACACATCTTCGGATGTGTTTTTTATAATTCAATTTTTAAATTTTCACTGTTTTTCTATATAAGGATAATGAAGATAAATTGAAGCATAATATGTTTAGAGGAAGACCAATTTCCCAAAAGTAATACAAATCAATCGGAATAATAAAAAAAATAAACACACCACTTAAAATATTTTTCAAATTGTTGTTGCGAATGCAAAAATAAGGCTAAGATTGGAAGAACATCTACAATTAAGAATAAGTAAATGTAAGGGTGTTGAACCAAGCGCCCAACAGAGGTGTTCAAACTTAACCATAACAATTGTTGGTTATTTTGATAATAAAAATATTCTATCCCATAGAAAAATAGAATACCTAACGTATACAGCTACACCATAAGTTTTCCATCGTTCTTCTTTATAAATTATTTGAATAAAGCGCATTTCTTATTGTCCATTAATTCAACCAAGTTTTGATCACCTCATACTTGGTTGAATTTCGTATTTTTTTAGCTTATTTATCAATCAAACTTCTGATTTTTTCCACAGTTTCAGTCGGATGCTCTAATGGGAACATATGTCCACCATTAACAATTGAAAAAGGAATACCCAATTTCCGTTTAGCAACTTGAGGAAGTTTTTCTTTTAAGAACACACTATCACGACCAACAACCAAATGAACAGGTACTCTAGGTTTTGGCATAGGTAACCACCACATTGATGGTGTGGTTCTAAACATTGCAACCTCATCCACTTTCGGAATGGTTAAAGTCACTCCACCCTTCAATGGATCATTGCTCAAAGCATGCTGAATATAAGCTTGGAAGCAATCTGCATCAAAGTGTTGATAAAATCCTCTAGAGCCTAAAAGTTCTGCTGCTTGTTCACGAGACTCCCAATGATCACGGCGACGTACAGATAGACCTGCTGGGGTAATTTTATCGACCAATTTAGGTTGAAAAACTTTAGCAAGATGAAAAGCAAATGATGCTTTACCTATAATAAATGGTGGGTCAAGCATAATCACTTGAGAAAACAACTCAGGACGACGATAAGATGCCATTAGTGTTAATACAGAACCTAACGAGTGTCCCAAGCCAATTACTTTTCGACCTTGTGATTGTTGCACGATACTATCAATGATTTGATCAACTAAATGCCTCCACCCATGTGTAATTGGATAACGTTTATCAGTGCCAATCTCTGCAACATAGATAATGTCATATTGATCTTTTAACAGCTCAAATAGCTTCTGATAAACTTTAGATGGAACACCATTAGCATGTGCAAAATGAATCAAAGGTTTCATAAGTGTTTCTTTCAATTTATATATTGATTGGTCGATTATCTCGCGCTGCAAATGCTTTGCAATTTAAAAGGGAGAACTGCCCAGTTATGTTTAAAAATAAAAAAGGCTGTGAATGATCACAGCCTAGTCTTGATGATTATTGTATTTTTGCATTTTGTTGAGTTTGTAATTGTGCAGAAAGTGAACTACTAATTCCTTCACCAATCTTTGTACCCATACGTCCTAAAATCGACTCTAAAGGATTGCGTTGAACGGTATAATCTAATTTCTGATCTACTTTAAGATCGCGCATCAATGTTGTAATACTACCACTACGATCTGCAACACCTAATGCAATTGCCTGTTCACCCGTCCAGAATAGACCAGAAAATACCGCAGGATCATTTGACTTTAATCGTTTTCCACGACCTTCTTTGACTGCATTAATAAAGTGTGTATGAACATTATCTAAAACAGCTTGCACATGTGCTTGTTGCGCTGGATTAATTGGCTTAGTCATACTTAGAATGTCTTTATTATTACCAGAAGTTAAAGTACGGTCTTCAACACCAAGTTTTTGCGCTAAACCACTCAAACCATAGTTCGGCATAATCACACCGATTGAACCAACCAAACTTGATGGGTTTACAATGATCTCATCTGCAGCAGAAGCAATATAGTAAGCACCCGATGCACCCATATCACCAATCACGGCATAGACTTTTTTATCTGGATGTTGTTTTTTAAGGTAGCGAATCTCTTGCCAAATCTCATCAGATTGCACGGGTGAGCCACCAGGAGAATTAATATTCAATGCAATCGCTTTACTGCCAGTGGCTTCAAATGCACGATTTAATGCTTTATTGGTGTCTTCACTATTGACAGTAGATTGACCACTAGAAGAATCAATAGTTCCAACAATATCAATCACAGCTAAATGATCAGAGCTGACATTCGTATTTGATTTTTCTACAGAACTTGAGCAGCCTTTGCTCATTGCGATCAATACGATTAATAAATATGCAAAACCTAAGCATTTAAAAAAGATGCTCCAACGTCGACTACGGCGTTGTTCTTCGACAGAAGCCAAAACAGCTTTTTCTAAAATCTGCCATTCTTTGCCTGTCACATTATTGCTATTTGTAGGTTCATTTTGTGGTTTTGGTGGCCAATCGGACATAAGATTCCAATCCAATGTATTGTAAAGTGAATTTATTATATACGCTGATTTATAGAAAACTGTTTAAATAACTTGTTTTAACTTATAATTATTTTATACGTTATACTCTCCTCTTGTAATTTTTTTAATGTTTGATATATGGCACACCCCAAATCAACAAATAGTAATTACCGTCTCATCCAATTTCTGAGTCATCAACCACTTCAATTAGGTCGTTTTATCGCAGGTTTTGTTGCACGATTGCTCAATAGTTTCCAGCTATCTAAACTCTCAAAAATTATACAATTGAATTTACAGATCGCATTTCCTGAAGCATCTCAACAAGAAATAAATCAATTAAAAAAACAAGCAATTAAAAATGAACTAACCTCTTATTTTGAATTTGTGAGCATTTGGGGAGCTTCAAATGAGAAAAATATTCAGCGCATTCACAAAATTCATAATGAGCATTATTTTCACGAAGCCCTCGCAGAGAAAAAAGGACTTGTCCTGATTATGCCTCATTTGGGTACTTGGGAAGTGATGAATGCATGGCTATCCAAACATACTCAAATGACCATCCTTTATAAGCCAGTGAAAAATCCTGATGCTGATCGTTTTGTTCGTGATGCACGTAGCCGTAATCAAGCGAATTTAGTACCCACTGATGAAAGTGGAGTTCGTCAAATTTTTAAAGCATTAAAACAAGGTGGTACAACTGTTATTTTACCTGATCACACCCCTAATCACGGTGGTGAAATGATTAAGTATTTTGGTATTCCCTTGGCATCGAGTAGTTTAAGCGCAAAGTTAATTCAAAAAACAAAAGCACGAACTTTATTCCTTTATGCTTTGAGGAATGACCAAGGTGGATTCGACATGCATATCGAACGTATCAATCCTCAAATTTATGAAGGCAATGCCGAAGATGGTACGCTTATTATTCATCAGACTTTGGAAAATTTAATCCAACGTCTTCCAATGCATTATCACTGGAGTTATAAACGATTCAGTGCGAACCCTAGCTTACGCAAAATTTATGATATTGACGTCAACGAAGCTTTAGCAAAAGTTGCTGAAGTTCGTCGGCAAGAAAATACTCAACTTTAATCCTATAAATATTGTGATATGAAAATATTACAATATTTAAGTTATTTTCTTTCCAACCATTTAATTTGCTGTCTTTGCTGTCTGAGCTCAACCTGACCATTTTCAAAAACAAAACGAATTGTTCCTGCTTCAACCGTAGTTAATAATGGAATCTGTAGCGCCTGTAGACGATTTTTCAACTCTTGACTGGGATGACCATAACGATTATCAAACCCTGCCGAAGCAATCGCAAGTTTCGGTTTTAAAGTCGCTAAAAAATCATAAGCAGAACTATGTTTACTCCCGTGATGTCCCAAGATCAAAACATCTACTTTTAAATCGGGATATTGTTGCATTAATTTATATTCAGCCTCCCAACCTGCATCTCCCATGATTAAAAAGTTTTGATAAGGTTGGGCATTTAGAAACTGCAAATACACCACACAGGAATACTCATTTTGCTGATCCTTTGCATGAATAAGCTCATCTGATTTAGGGGATAGAATTTCAACTTTTAGATTTTTATATGACCAATGCTGACCTTGCTGACAAAATGAGAAATTGTTTTTGAACTGCATTTTTTGGTCATATTCATTTGACTGAACTTGGGATATTTCAAAGTTTTTTTGAATAATAGCAAAAGCACCACTATGGTCTTGATCAAGATGAGATAAGATTACATGGTCGATGTGGCGTACACCTTGTTGGCGTATAAATGGAATAACAACCCGCTCTCCTAAACTAAATTTATTTTCATTGTAAGAGCCCCCTGTATCAATCATAAAGATTTGTTCGGGATGTTGTAAAAATACAGCTTGCCCTTGTCCAACATCTAAAATATTTAAAACCGTAGGTTGAGTCTTTACACCTATACATATAGGTAAAAAACAAATCAATGCCCAAGCTTTAGGAATCGTTCCCCTCGGCATAAATAAAATAAGCATACCAAGGATTAAAGATACCATCATTAAGGGTGTATAACTTACCCCATATAAATGCGGTGCAATATTTTGCAAGATGTCTAAAATTGACATCAATATAAATAATACAAAATCATTAATTTGAAATAAAAACTGCCCTAATGCAGGAATGATGAGCCAAATACATGCAGCCAGAATATCTAATGGCACAACGACACCGCCAATTAAAGGAATTGCAATTAAGTTACTTACAGGTGCAATCCAAGAAACTTGCTGAAAGAAAATCAAGACTAATGGTAACAAGGCGATAAAGATCTTAGATTGCGATTCAACCAAAGCTTTAGCAGCTAAAAATATTTTTTGAGTCCATGTAATCGGCTGATCTTGCGGTAATTGTGCAATGGTCTGATAAACTCTAAGTAGAATAAAACAGGCCCCATATGACAGCCAAAAACCAGCGGATAGAATACTAAAAGGATCAAAAAGTAATAATATACTGGCACTATAAATCAATAAGCTAAATGGGCGAATCGATTGACGAAAGAAGAGAAAAATACTTGCAAGCAAAGCAGTCAATAAAGTTCTGATCGCTGGAATCTCAAAACCAACAAATGCCACATACACCAGAACACTGAGTAAAAATGGCAATAATAATAAAATTTGTCTAGGCTGCCATAAGTATAGATGTGGGCAGTAATGCTGTATGAGACGTTGTATCAACCAAGACAACATGAATGCAAAGATCAACACATGTGGACCAGAAATCGCTAACAAATGCGAAATTCCAAGCTGTTGAAATTGTTGTTTCAATGTGTTGGATAACAGGCTTTCATCACCTGTTAGCAAGGCTAAAAGTAAACCCTTGTGCTGAAGATTAGAAGTTTGTAACATCTGCCGAAATGCTAGGCGCTTTATCTCAACACTTAACAAAAATTTAGCAGAAATGCTTTGCTGTTGCTTTAAATGCCCTTGATAACCCAAACGGTAAATTTCATCAAAGCTTAAAGATTGAATAGACTGCACTGAAAATGCAGACATTATATTTTGCTGCAAAAACCATTTTTCCTGATCAAATGCACCCACAACAGCATAACTATGCGCTGGTTTAATTTGACCTTGAACTCGATAATAATGACCCAACTCTAAGCTTTGCTTCTGATTTAACTGATATTTGTCTTGTTTTAAATAAAGTAACCAGTTGACAGATTGCTTATGTCGATTAAGCACTTCAGCAATTTGTTTATGACCATCATCACTCAATTCATCTATATTTTTAATATACACAATGGCTTCAAATGTCTGTGATTCAAACTCTTTTAATTGCAGTCGTTGTTCTAATGCGGAATCTGCAAAATAATATCCTGTTGTAAACAATCCCCAGCTTGCACTGATTAAAATAAGCGCTTTATAAAAAGGCCGATAAAAATAAGATTCTTTCTTGTATATGCCAAAGCTAAAGATCAGGATTGCAATAGCCAACCAAATCCACCATGTCAGCTCGATAAAATCAAGATGAAATCCCATGATTGCAATACCAGCAATCCAGCCCAATAAAATAATTTTTAGCATGTAATTTTTTAATTAAGTTTTTGATTTTTCTGAACGCAAAATTAAAGCCCGTTTTCAGGGCTTTAACAAGAGATTAAACAAAATAAATTATTTTGGATCAATCCATAAACCATCTTGCATATGCAAAATCGAATCTGCTGATTGAGCCAATTGCTCATCATGAGTCACGATTAACATCGCCATATTCAGCTCTTTTTTGAGATCAGTCAGCAATTCAAAAATACTCAATGCTGTTTTACGATCTAAATTACCAGTTGGTTCATCTGCTAAGACAACTGCAGGTTTCGTCACTAAGGCGCGCGCTAAAGCCACACGTTGACGCTCACCGCCCGATAATTCACCTGGTTTATGATCTAAACGATGCGATAAACCGACACGATCAAGTAGGTATTCTGCTTGTCTTTTAACATCCTTATAATTACTTTCACGACGTAACATCAAAGGCATGGCTACATTTTCTAAAGCAGAAAACTCAGGCAACAAATGGTGAAATTGATAAACGAAACCTAGATATTGATTACGTTTATAACCACGCTCTGCTTCGCCTAAATTATCAAAACGCTGACCTTGCAAAAAGACTTGTCCTTGCGATGGTTGCTCTAGGCCACCAAGCGCATGTAATAACGTACTTTTACCTGAACCACTAGAACCGACAATCGAAACAAACTCGCCTGCTTTTACTTGAAGTGATAAACCTTTAATCACTTCAACTTTGCTTTTACCATCATCAAAATGTTTATAAATATCTTTGGCTTCTAAGACGATCTTACTCATAACGTAATGCCTCAGCAGGTTGAACTTTGGCTGCACGTAATGCAGGATAAATTGTCGCCAAAAAGCTCATCAATAATGAAACAATGACAATTACCGTAACATCTTGCCACCTGAGATATGAAGGCAGATAGTGAACAAAATAGGCATCAAACAAGTTCAAACCTAGAGCAGTATTGAACCAAGAAATAATATCGCTAATGGTCAATGCTAAAGTTACACCTAACACTGTTCCTGCAATCGTTCCAATGATACCAATCACTGTGCCTTGTACCATAAAAATTTTAGTGATCATGGACGGTGAAGCACCGAGAGTCCGCAGAATCGCAATATCAGATTTTTTATCTGTTACGACCATTACTAAAGATGAAACGATATTAAATGCAGCAACCACAATAATCAGAACAAGAAGTAAACCCACTAAGGTTTTTTCCATCTGAATTGCATTGAAAAGATTGCCGTGCGTATACGTCCAATTCGATGCGTAGAAATTACTTGGTAATTGTTTCACGATATCATCTGCAACAGATGGTGCGGCAAAAATATCATCTAACTTTAATCGCACGCCTTGCGCACCATCAGGCAAACGCAATAATGTTGATGCATCATTTAAGGCGATATAACCCACCATCGAATCAACTTCTGCACCTACACTAAAAATTCCAACCACTTTAAAACGTTTAAAACGTGGTACCACACCTGCTGGTGATGGTGTTGCTTCAGGCAGAACTAAGGTGACATTGTCATTTAAACCAAGACCAAGCGCATCGGTCATGTCCTTGCCTAGAACAATACCGAACTCGCCTTTCTTCAAAGCATTTAAATCACCTGAGACCATATGGTTTTGGATAATTGAAACTTTCTTTTCATATTTAGGCTCAATTCCGGTCACCATAATCCCTGCAACTTGCCCTTGAGCGGTTAACATCCCTTGCAATTGAGTAAATGGTGCAACACCTGTCACATGCGGATGGTGTTCAACTCTTTTTACAAGCTCAGGCCAATCTGTTAGTATCTGAGTAGAAGAAACTGTGGCTTGCGGAACCATTCCAAGAACACGATTTTTTAATTCACGGTCAAAACCGTTCATAACAGACAGTACTGTAATAAGGACAGCAACGCCAAGGGTTAAACCAATCATGGAAACCAAGGCAATAAAAGAAATAAAATGATTACTTCGCCGAGCACGAGTGTATCTCAACCCTATATACAGCGAAATTGGCTTAAACATACCATTTAGTCCGAGGTGATTTATTATGGAAAATTCACAACATCAGCTTGTTGAGGACAACTCTGAACGTCGAGTGATGTCTCGTATTGATGCTGTGTTAAGAATCAACTATCAAGTCATTCCGGACGACGTTGCGCTGAATGATCCTTATGATTCTCACTTTGTATTGCCACGCTATTTTCTACTACTTGCTGAATTAGATCAATTTGATCATGCATTTCGCTACGAATTAGAACAATTAAATGAAAAAGATCAACAAATTGCTCGCATATTATCCCTTTTCAATCAAAAATTGAATCTGATTACTGGTTCTTTTTACGACAATATCGTGCAATCCCTACTGCCAGTCCCTGAACAAGTTAACTTTTCCGAGAACGGTTTGAGCTTCTTTAGCTCACAAGATATTAATGAAGGAACCTACATTCATATTACGTTGAGTCATCCTGAAAACTACTTTCATATCGCAGCAACTGCTCAAGTTGCTTACAGCTCAGCAGATGAACAAGGTAAATTCCGTATTGGTGCTTACTTCATTACCCTTAATCCACAAGATCGTGCCAAATTAGCGGAAAGTATTCAAGAATCACAACAAACTGAAATCAACCCAAATTAAATATGAAAATGTCGTTTTCATATTTTCAAACGGCGATAGGTATTAAAATCTTTATAAAAATAAAGACACAAACCTAATAGAATGATGCTCGCCCCAACAAAAACCTGTACAGACAACTGTTCATGATTGAGGTAAGCACCTATGAGTATTGCCAACATTGGGGTCATTACGGTCGTCAGTGATAAGGTGGTCGCTTTCAAATTTTGTACCAACTTAAAATAACAAAACATCGCAATTAACGAAGCCATTACAACGGTATAAGTCAATGCTAACAATGATTTCGTCGAAGGAATGTGCGTTGGTGCATACTGCCAAATCCACGGCAAAAGCAAAGCTGCCAACACGGTTGAGACGAGGATTGAACCTGTCGCCTGCGCCATAGGCTGCACATCTGCATTGATTTTTTTCACCAGAAAAATAGAAAGCGAATATGCAAAAACACTCATCAGCATTAAAACAATACCTATCGGCTGCACATGTTTTTGACTACCACTCAGACAAATCATCGCTAATCCAATAATTGAGGTTCCCATCCCCAACCACTGCAAACCAGCTAACTTTTGTTGAAAACCAAAACTTCCAATCAGCCCAGCCATGATCGGAGCTAAGCCAAACATCAATGCAATCAACCCAGAACTTAAATAAGGTGTTGCTGCATAAGTAAAAATTTGCGAACCGATCAAACTTAATGAACCAGCTACATAACTTGATAACGCAACTTTATGAATCGGGAATTTAACCTTTAATAGCAATAGCACGCTAACCGCCAAAGGTAAGGCAATAAAAAAGCGTAATACCAAAGCCCACATAGGGTGTAAATCAGTAACACTCCAAACTATTGCTAATGGCGTGGTTGCCCAAATGAATACTAATAATCCATATGTCAGTACTAAGTTGATTCGTGAAGGCATATTTAGCTCAAGAAGCGGTTTTGCGTTTTTGTTTGAAAATAGTTTGATCTAAAGAGCTTGAGAATTCACGTTTATCACGTTCAGAAATAGGTGGTGGACCGCCTGTTTGCACACCTGCACCACGCAAAGTATCCATAAAATCACGTAAATGTAGGCGTGCTTTAACATTTGCAACCGTATAAATTTCACCTCTAGGATGAATAGCAATGCCGCCTTTTTCAATGACTTGTGCAGCAAGTGGAATATCTTGTGTAATGACAATATCATTTTCATGCATACGCTCAATGATTTCTTTGTCTGCTTGATCTGCCCCACTCATCACCTGAATCGAATTAATCCGTAGAGATGGCGTAATCCCAACATTCTGATTAGCGACAAAGGTAACTTCTAATTGATAACGATCAGACGCACGTAAAATCACTTCACGTAAAATTTTAGGTAAAGCATCCGCATCTACCCATAATTTAAATGGCAGCACGTTGGCACAAGCTCATAAAAATAAAAATATAGTGTAGCAGATTACGGTAAAAGTAGAGTTAGCATCATTAGAATAATTGCTGCTATCCATTTCATTGATTAGATTTGAGATCAAAAACAGAAATTTGAATTAATTTTTAATGAATTACATATCCAGACTTGAAAAATGGATGTTACCCTCGATTTAATAGAATAAGTTCAATCTTTTTAGCATCACGCTTTATGAAAAATCAAAACAGTCCTGAAACTATTAAAATTCAAGATCAAAATTTCGGCAATCATGTTGAGCACTGGAACCTATTGACTGATACACCCGAAACAGATGTTCCCAAATGGTTAGGATTGGCACTTGATGCTCCAGTGATGCCTATGGGCTTATGTGAAGATGAACAAGATATGGATCAATCATTTTGGTTAATTCAAGGGCCAAAGGGTCAGTCCATTTCAATCAATCAAATTATTGCGGTTGAAAATCAAAAACCACGCGCTTTAAAAACAGCATTCCCAAGTTTTGAAAGCCCATATAAATATGATGCCCAAATTGAGCGTATTATTACTTGTGATTCTGCAACTCAAGCAGTATTGCGCCTGAGTTTAAATAAAAATACGGTTATTTATGCATTTGATAATTTATTTAGTGTTAATCACTGCCAATATGATCAAAATCAAACTTATCAAGTTCAATTTAATGCTTGGGCATATGAATTAGAAGCAGTTGCTGAAAATGAGAAAATCATTGTTGATGACCCTGCATCGATTAAACATCATCGTGCTTTAAATGCTATTTTGGCTGAACATAATGGTGTTGCACCAGAAAACTTACAAGAGCTGATTAACGACTGGCAACCACAAACACCTGAAGATCACGAACCTGTGACCGTTGATTTTTCTAAAATGGTGGCATATTTGTATGGTGAAACATTAGGTCAAGAAGATGAAGCTTGGTTCCAAGGCAATATCGTTGGCAAAACAACCATGCAATTTATGCAAGATGAATATACGCTGTATGATGTGACTTTAGTTTTAGAAGATGATTTACCTGCAATTTTAATTCGAATTGCAACAAAAAATGATTTGTATAAAAACTTTAACATTGGCGAATATATTCGCGGCAACCTATGGATTCAGGCGAATATTTATGCTAAAACTGCACTAAAGTGACAAAAAATCACATAAATAGCATTTCTAGGCGTTCTAATGAAAATTATACCAGAACAGACAACCACCAGTTTGATTCATTCGAGTGATCAAGGTCTTAAACTTGATATTGGTGCTTTTTGCTTTTTTTTACTTGGTATGTTTTTAGCAGCACTGTTTTTTCATCAAATCGGCTTATTTTAATTTTTAGATTTAAATTTTGTTAATAAAAAAGCCCTCATTCATGAGGGCTTTTATTTTATGGATGATAAATTGCTTAACCGTGACGTTTTGCAAACTCGTCCATGAAATTAACCAATGCTTGTACACCTTCTAATGGCACAGCATTGTAGATACTTGCACGCATACCGCCCACAGAGCGATGACCTGCTAAGTTAAGCAAATGGCTTTGCTCAGCTTCTTTTAAGAAAAGTTTCTCAAGTGCTTCATCTGCAAGTGTAAATGGTACATTCATGATTGAACGATTTGGAATTGCGATTGGATTATTATAAAAATCACTAGAATCAATATATCCATAAAGCAATTTTGCTTTTTCTTGGTTTACTTTATGCATTGCGTCTACACCGCCTTGTTCAAGTAACCATTCAAATACTAAACCAGACAAATACCAAGCATAAGTTGCAGGCGTATTTACCATTGAATCATTTTTTGCCTGATCTGAATATTTCAAAATGCTTGGAATTTCAGGTTTTGCTTGATCTAATAAATCATCACGCACAATAACGATCGTTAAACCTGCTGGGCCAATATTCTTTTGTGCCCCAGCATAAATTAAACCGAATTTACTTACATCTAATGGTGCAGACAAAATGCTTGAAGAAAAGTCACATACCAACGGCGCATTAACGTCTGGTACACCTGCAAATTGTAGACCACCAATCGTTTCATTATCCGCATAGTGCACATAAGCCGCATCGTTTGAAAGATTCCAAGTACTTTGCTCAGTAATGGCGTGTTTTCCATCAATGAGCGTACCCGCTTCAATGACATTGATGTCCCCATAACGTTTTGCTTCTTTCAACGCTTTTTCAGACCAAATACCAGTATGAATATAATCAGCTTTCGCATTCTTGCCGAGCAAGTTTAAAGGAATTGCTGAAAATTGAAGCGATGCCCCACCTTGTAAGAACAATACTTTATAGTTCTCAGGAATGTTCATGAGCTTACGCAAATCTGCTTCAGCTTTTTCCGCGACAGCAACATAGTCACTACTACGATGACTCATTTCCATGATCGACAAACCTTTACCTTGCCAATCCAACATTTCTTGTTGAGCTTTCTCTAAAACGGCAGTAGGTAATGCAGCAGGACCAGCGCAGAAATTATAAGCACGCATGAGTTTTCCCTTGTCAAAGTGAAACAAATTGAAATGGGGATTTAATCATAGATTAGCGAAGGTTGCAGCAGCTTATCGAGTAAATATTTCAATTTAATTGAAAATAATGGGGAATTTTCCAATCATGTTTTTGCACCCCATTTTATGGATTTACTCATTTTCAGCAGAATATTTCCATCATCAGAAAAACAGGATTTGGCCGTGCGGACACTAGACTAAAAACTCTATTTTTTACAAATTCAATACACCAATTGAAGTGATATAACTATTTAATTAAAAACATAATATTTCAATTTTATAAAAATAATTTAGACTAACGCAGGATATTATTAAATTGCGACATCAGATCATGTTGAAACGGCATCATCGACCGAATTTTAAGGTCAAACGGTTTCCAAGGCAGTTGAGTTTGAGTATGAGCTTGATCAGTTGTGCTCTGTTCTCCATGCCTGTATTTGCCCAAACCCTGAGCTATGGTGAAGCTGAACAATATGTCGTGCAAAATGCTTATAGTGCTCAAGCGCAACAAGCCTTACAGCAAGCATCGCAATTAGAAATGGAAGCTGTTAAAAATTTAGGCTTACCAAGAATTGATTTAAATGCTCGAGCCTATGCATTTCATAGTGAAACCAGCGTGCCTCTTGAATCAAGTAAACGTCGTTTAGAAAATTCATTAACAAATGGTTTCGATGAAAAATTATCTCAATGGCAAAATGTATTACCTCCAGAAGTCATCGATCAGGTCAGCCAAGGTTTTGATCAAGTTGTTAGCGATGGTTTAAATAAAGTAGGACTTACGCATTGACGGATTCAAAAAGTATTAAAATGCTTTATAAAGTATCTGTGATCAGACGAATTAAACATG